>JBDKUU010000409.1:0-3264 GCA_039679525.1 Phycisphaerales bacterium
GGAGCTTCGACTCCGCAAGCTGGAGCGAGCGCGCCAGTTCCTCGGTCGGCTGGTCGGCCTGAGCCATCGCCCGGCCGAGCCGCTGCACCTCAGCCTGAGCCTGCTCGAATTGCGCCCGCGCGCCCGCTACAGCGGTTTCCTGATTACGGAAGGTGTCGATCAAGGCACCCTGCCGCAGGAGCGCGGAGGCGGCCTGCGCGAGGTTGTTGTAGGAATCGTTCAGGAGACCGATGTTCTTGACGCCATCGGCGGCCGCAACATCGGCCTTCTCGATAGCGGCTTCGACTCCTGCGATGGTCTGGAGAGCCGCCCCGCCCGGATCGACGATAGCCCGAAGCCCAGCGGCCACCTGCGACGACGAGATTGCCATCGACTGCCCGGACTGGACAAAGCGGGAGATGTCGTTGCTCGCCTCTACGGCCGCCTGCCCGACGGCCCGGAAACCGCTCAGCGCGGCAAGCTGATTGTCGGCCGTCTTGGCGGTCTGGATCGCGTCGCTGAACAACTGGACAAAGCGGCTGGCCTGCCCGAGGCGCTGGGCCTCCGCGATCTTCCGCTCGAAACCCTGCTGGGCCGCGAGATTGGCTTCCGCTTGCCGGGCGCGGTCCACGTTCGCAGCGTAGCCGTCGATAGCCGTGTTGACCTGAGACAGGCCCGCGCCGATGTTGCGCGCGGTGTTGACGATCCCGACCTGAGCCTGCTCAAGCTGGCTGGTGGATACCCCGGCGCGCTCCAGTACGGCGACCTGTTCGGCGAGGTCCGTCTTGTTCTTCTCGAAAGCCGCGCTGGTACGGACGACGGCGTTCTCAAGACGCTGGAGCTTGTTCTCCTGCCGCTCCGTGACCTTCTCGCCTTCCGCGAGCTTGACCCGGAAAGCGTCGAGGTCGTTCTGGGCCTTGGCAGCCTTGTCGGCAAGCTGGTCGGTCGCCCCGGCGAGCTTGTTGTACGAGTCGATCTGGCCTTGGATCGCGGAGAGGTCGCGGCCCGCCTGAGCAAGCTGCTCCTGCGTCCGGCGGAGTTCTTGGAGGCTGACTTCCCCCTTCCCCGCCTGTACGATCTGCTCCGCGATCTTGTCGTTCAACGCGGCGATGTTGTCCGTGACCTGCTTGAACGACCGGCCGGTCGTCTCGCGGGCCGAGATCAGGAGTTCAATGTCGCGCCGATTCGCCATTACTTAGCCCTCAAGTTTCTGGAGTAGCTTCTCCAGCGCCCTTATACTCTTTTTGCCCCCGGAGAAAACCGCTGAACCGACGTGCTGGTCTGCTACCATCTGCATCGCCAGTTCCCTCCGCTTTACCGTTTCGAGCAGTTCTCGCTCGTTCGCGAGCTTGCCCAGCGGATAACGGTTCGCCTCCGGGTGGCCGTTGGCCTTGAGGAAGGTTACGCTTTCTCGGACGCCCCGATAATAGTCTGCAAGGATTTCGTCAGGGTCCCGGCTTGCAGCCCGTTTGCCTCTAGGACTGCTGCCAGAACCCTTGTCACGTTTCCCAACTCGATCCCGCCATCTTCGACCGTGAGCAGCGCGATATGCTTGAGAGCTTCCACCTGCTTGACGAAGGACAGGCGGCGGAACTTCGCGATGTCGTCGGGGTCCGTCGAATCGGCGCAGCGGGAAATGATTTCCACCACCATGTCCGGGAAGTCCTTGGCGAGAGCCATGACCAAATCGGCCACGGCGCTTCGCTGGACGATCCCGCGATCCGAATACTGGGCGACGACCTTCTTCATGTCGTCGAGATAGGTGATAGTAAGGTGCGTCAGGTCCTCGGAACTGAGGCCCCGGACAGTGAAGTACCCCTTGTTCACCTCGACCCGGTGGGTCGCAATATCAAAGTTGACTGCCATTCATCGACTCCTTCTTTGGGCAACAGAAAAGGGCGGTCCCCGCAGGAACCGCCCTTCCGGCTTCTGTGCGTTCGGGCCTGCGTTGCCCGGCGACCTTAGGCCGTAACCGGCCGTCCGTCAACGTAGTGCCGCTCGTACCCGTCCGCCTTGAGGACTTCGCAGGTGAACGACATTTCCTGCCACGAGTCCGCCTTGAACTCGTAGTCGCCGTCCGGCGAGATTTCGACGAGGGGCCAGTAGTCGTCGCGGTTCTCGCCGGTCGTGTTGTCGGCGATGTAGCGCAGCGAACCACGGATGGTCTCGCCCTTGGAGATGATGACCGTGCGGCTGTGCGCGGCGGCCGTGTACGTGACCTTGATGGTGTCGCCATCGGTAACGTCCGGGGCATCTTCCTTGATGTAGATACGGCCCAGTTCAGCGTCGTACACGTAGTTCGCGCCGTCGTTGCCGCCGGGGATCGGAACCGGAGTAGCGGCGTCGTCGGTAACGGCCGTGATGGTCAGCGCGCGAGCGCCGGTCGGATGGGCGGTCGAAACGCCAATCTGATACCAGCGGCCCCGGTTGACCGCGATGTCCTCGGTCGTGCTGGTGATCGCGGAGACCGCCAGAACTTCGGCGGTGCCCTTCCAAACCATCGCGAGGTTTTCCGGCTGGATGTCATCGGTCGTGAAGCCGACCGACATATCCGACTGGGTAACGACCGAGGCGTCCTTGGCGCGGGACTTCTCGTCGGCCGAGTAGTGTTCTTCGCGGGTCTCGTCGGTCGAACCCGTCAGCGACGTGGTGTTGCCGATGTAGAACTCGCCAGTCTTGACGCCGTTGTCGTCGAAGCGGTCGAAATAGAGCTTGCCAGCCCCCAGCGTATAGTTCTTGGTGCGCGCCATTGGTTAATCCTCCTGAACAAAGGGCATGGAAAGGTCCGTCACCGTCCCGACGGAGATGGGCATGTAGAAGTACGCGGCATCGGATACACCATCTTTACCGGGTCGTACAATAGGAATCTGATAGCGGATTTCGCCGACAACCCCGCCGAGTCGCCACTCGTTCGGGTAGAGGCCCCCGCGAGAGCCATTCTTGTTGACGGAAGTGATTCGCGCCATTCGCATCTGGACCCACGCCAGCATGTCGTAAGCAGGGTCGAGCGGGTGCTTCTTGTCGTCCTTGGCGAACCCTTGGATCAGGATCGTCCAGTCCTCGTCTTGCACGAGACGCCCAAGACCGCCGTTGTTCGGATCGAACTGGCGCGGTGCTTCAAGCACGGCGATGAAAGGAGTCTGCACCTCGTCGCCGAACTCGGTTCGCCCACGGTAGACCGCGCCCCGGAAATCATAAGGGCAGGCTTCCCCTGTCATCGGAGCCGGGAGATCAACCCAGTCCGGGTTAATGCCCTCTAGATGGGTTGTCAGTGCCTTGAGGATT
>JBDKUU010000410.1:0-4430 GCA_039679525.1 Phycisphaerales bacterium
TAGTCCTTCGACGTGCTGGGGGCACTCGTAACGCCGGTTTCTTCGCCGGAGACGCCCTGGCTGGGTGCATGGAAGGCTACTGATGGCGGTGCAGTTCGTACTGGGACGGAGCGGGACCGGCAAGACGAGCTATTGCGTTCGTGCGATCGCTGACGCGCTTCTGGAGCCGTCGGATCAGCCGCTGCTGTTCCTGGTGCCCGAGCAGGCCACGTACCAGGCGGAGCGGGCGATCCTGTCCGATCCCCGCATAAGAGGCTACAACCGCCTGCACATCCTGTCCTTCGACCGACTGCAATTCCTCCTGCTGGGCAAGAGCACGGCCCGTCCCGCCATCTCGCGAATCGGCCGGCAGATGATCGTTCACAAGATCCTTCGCGACAATCTCGACAAGCTGCAAATCTTCGGGCCGTCCGCGCTGTTGCCGGGGTTCGCGCGGGAGATGGCCTCGACGATCACGGAGCTCTATCAGTATGCCAAGAGCGCCGAGGACATCGAGGGTTTGCAGAAATACCTTCAGGCTGGAGGCATTAGGCCGCAGGCCGCAGGGGAAGCCCTCCAGCCTACAGCCTCCGGCCTACAGCCTTCCAACCACCGATTGTCATCGCTGAAGTTCGCCGATATCGGCCTGGTCTTTCGTCGCTACGCGGAGGCCTTGCGAGACAAGTTCGTCGATCCGGATGCGCAGATCGTCGCCGCGTGCCGGGCCGTGGGCAAATCGCCGATCATCAAAGGGGCGAGGCTCTGGGTCGATGGCTTCGCGTCATTCACCGGCGGCGAAATGGCCCTTTTGCTCGAGGTGTTCAAGGCCGTCGATCAGGCCCACATGGCGCTGTGCGTCGACGCGGGCGACGTCGGGATCGGCGTGCCGGACGACGGGGCGGCGACGCGGGCCGGACTTTTCGAGCCCACCGCGCGCACGTATCGCGACATGCTCGAACGATTCGCCGAGGCGAAGATCGAAGTGGTCAAGCCGCTGATTCTCAATCACGTCGGCCGCTTCGCCAAGTGCCCGGCCCTGGCGCACGTGGAGCAAAACGTATTTCGACTCGGCGCGGGCAAGGCCAAGGCCGGGGGCGACATCCGCCTCGTGGCCGCCCCGAGCCTGCGGCTGGAGATCCAGTTCGTCGGCCGGCAGATCCTGTCGCTCGTTCGGGACAAGGGCTACCGGTACTGCGACATCGCGGTCGTGGCCTCGGATCTGGGCCAGTACGAGCAGTACGTTCGCGCGTACTTCGAGGACTACGGCGTCCCGTTCTTCATCGACAAGCGAAAGCCGCTCAGCCAGCATCCTGTGATCGAGCTGGTCTGCGCCGCTCTGCAGGCCGTGATCGGCGGCTTCGCCCACGGAGATCTCTTCGCTTATCTCAAGACCGACCTGGTCCCCGTGGACAACGCGGCGGTCGATCTGCTGGAGAACTACTGCCTGGCTTTCGGCGTGGACGGCCGGGACTGGGCGTCGGGCGAGCCCTGGCGATTCAAGGACCCCGACGACGAGCAGTTCGACGAGGACCAGATCAACCGGATTCGCGTCGAAGCCGTGCGGCCGCTGCTGGAGTTGCGGCAGGTCTTGTGCCCCGACGGCGACCTGGAGAAGAAGCTCAACGCCAGCGAGTTCACCCGCGTGATCTTCGCGTTCCTGGACCGGTTGCAGGTCCGCCGAACGGTCGGCCAGTGGGTGAACGAAGCGCAGCAGAAGGGCGACCCCGTCGGCGCCGACGAGCATCGCCAGTTCTTCGATGCCTTCGTCGACATCTTCGACACGCTCGTCGAGATCTTCAACGGCCAGGAAATGGCCGTGCCGGACTATTTCGGCCTGATCGCCTCCGCTTTCTCGCAGATGACGCTGGCCTTCATCCCGCCCAAGCTCGACCAGGTGCTCGTCGGCTCGATCGAGCGCAGCCGTCATCCGAATCTCAAGGCCATCTTCCTGCTCGGGGCCACGCAGAAGCAGTTCCCCATCCCGCTGGCGAGTTCGGGCCTGCTCAGCGACGAGGACCGCGAGGCCGCCGAGGCCGCGGATTTCGAGCTGGCTCCGTCCTCGACGCAATCGCTGATCGACCGGCAATACCTGGCCTACATCGCGTTCACGCGGCCCTCGCGATTCATGTGCATCAGCTATCCGTGCGTCGACGAGAAGGGCAGTCCCATCATGCGGTCGCATTTCATCGACGAATTGCAGTCGCTGTTCGAGGATGTCGCGGAGGAATCCCTCTCGGACAACCTCCTGACGCTCAGCGAAGTGCAGAGCGGGCCGGAACTGGGGGAGTTGCTGAGCTGCCGGCTGGGACGTGACTTCGTTGGCAGCGACGCCATCAGGCGTTGTCGCGTCGAGCCGGACGCGCAGCGGCCCTTCGGTTCGGGGCCATCTGCGAATCGCGGGCAAGATGCCTGCGATGCGAAGACGTGCCCTGACGGGCACACTACGAACGAAGAGGGACTCGCCGGGCTGTTGCGGGCGATGCTGGCCGACAGCGAGTTCGGCGAAATGTCGCGACTGATCGTCTCGGCCCTGGGCTATGAGAACCGGGCCAGTCTCGATCCCGCCGTCGTCAAGGAGATGTATGGACGCACCCTGCGCGGCTCCGCGACCCGCCTGGGGATGTTCGCCGCGTGTCCGTACAAGCATTTCGTGCGATACGTCCTCGATCTCAAGCCCCGGCGGGAGTTCAAGCTCGAGCCGCTGGATCTGGGCCTGTTCTACCATCATATTCTCGACGCGCTCCAGAAGCGGCTCAGGGCCGAGAAGCTGGACATCGCCGCCGTCGAGCAGGACCGCCTTCTCCAGTTGTTGCACGACGAGACAGCCAGACTCATGGAGTCGGACCCGTTCATCTCGCAGTTCATCCACCGCTCGGCGCACAACGCGTTCGTGATCGCCAGCGCGGGACGAATCCTGGAGGAATGCGTGCTGGGCATCGCCCAGATGGTGCGGGCGGGATCGTTCCGCCCGATTCTGTCGGAGGCCCCGTTCGGCCGCCCGCCGGAGGAGGAGGGGCAGTTGGGCCGCTTCGATCTGCCGCTGGCAGACGGCCGGGTGCTGTCCCTGGACGGCAAGATCGATCGCTTGGACGTGGCCGAGATCGACGGCAAGAAGGTCGCTTTGGTTCTCGACTACAAACGGACCGGCTGGGGCGCGAGCTTCAACTGGGGCGACTTCTATCACGGCCTGGACGTGCAGCTCGCCATCTACATGCTGGCCGTGCAGTACGCCGGCGCGGGCGTCGTGGACGACATCGCGGGGGCCCTCTACATGCCGATTGAGACGCCGCCGGAAACCGCGACGCTGGCGGAACTCGCGGAGGAGGAGCCCCGCAAGTTCCCGTACAAGCCCCGCGGCATTCTCAACGGCGCCTACTGGTCCCACGTGGACCCCAACGCCAGCGGCTACAGCCGGTACTACAACTTCTATGTGAAGAAGAAGGACAACGACCCCTACGGCATGTACGGCACCAGCAACCTGCTCAAGCCGGGACATTTTCAGCATCTGCTGGAGTGGTCGAAGGCGAGTCTTCAGCGGCTGGCGGCGGACATTCTTTCCGGCCGGATCGACGCCAAGCCGTACCATCGCGGGGCCGACCGGGCCTGCACGTACTGCGAGTACACCGGAGTCTGTCACTTCGATTGGCAGGTCAATGAGTACCAATTCCTGCGATCGGTGGGAAAGAGCGACCTGATGGCGGAGTTCGACAAGGCGTGACGCGCGGCAGAATCCGATGAATCGCGACGCGTAGGGTGGGGCTCGCCCCACCGATCTTCTTGAGGACGAATGGCGGACAAACAAGTCAAATGGACCGAACAGCAGAAGCAGGCCATCGGGGCCCGCGGCGGCAACGTGTTCGTCACGGCCTCCGCCGGCACGGGCAAGACCGCCGTGCTCTCGGGCCGCTGCGTCAGCATCGTCTCGGAAGGGACCGCGTGCCCCGACGTGATGGGCATGCTCATCCTGACTTTCACCGAGGCCGCCGCCGAGCAGATGCACGCGAGGATCGCGCAGCAGCTCCGCGAGGCGTATCATCAGACTCGCAATCCGCACCTGCTCCGCCAGCTCATCCTGCTCCAGGGCGCCAACATCAGCACGATCCACTCCTTCTGCAAGCGGCTGATCACGGAGCACTTCCACAAGCTGGCCCTCGATCCGGCGTTCCGCATCATCGACGCCGACGAGACCATGCTTCTCAAGGGCGAGACGCTGGAGGAGACGATCGAATGGGCCTGGCGGCAGGAACACCTCGTGCAGGGGCTCCACGAGCTGCTGTTCAAGAGGGACCTTCGCGGCCGGGACGGTTTTCTCGGCGGCGTGATTCGGCTGGCCGGCTTTCTCGAAGGAGTCGCCTCGCCGGACGTCTGGTGCGACCGCGCCCGCTGGCTGGCGGAGCAGGTCGATCCGGCCGTCAGCGACCTGGGCCGCGAGCAGCAGAAGATCGTGCGCG
>JBDKUU010000411.1:0-4387 GCA_039679525.1 Phycisphaerales bacterium
AGGAGTATCCGCAGGCCCCGCAATTGAGCTGGTCTTCGGGGTTCTCCTTGCCCATCTGCGCGAAGACCTGGCGAATCTGCTCCTCCGTGACATCGCCCGCTGACGGCAACGGGCGGCAGGCGAATGAAGCTGTCAGATCCGCCGACCCGTTCGACTCGGCGCCATCGTGGCCGCTCGCCAGAACGTACTGGAGAAGGGCCTTGCGTCTCTGATAGACGGTCTCCGTCGCGGGCATGGCGGGCCCATTGATGCAGCCTTGTTCGCAGAACAGCGGCTCCACGAGCAGCGGCCCATGGCTATGGGTGAGACTATCGAGAGTGTCTTTGACTTCCTGGGTGCCGGTGACGCTGAGCACGTCCGCCGCGAGCAGGGAGGTGCTCAAGGATGCCGTCTGGAGACTGCCGCCTGCCAGCGGAAACGAACGTGCCCAGCCTTCCGGCACCATATCGAAACCACTCTCTTCGAGAATAGAGAGATCCACGTGTTCCTGTTCGAGCCACTCGAGCAGCTCGGTGAAGGTCAGGGCGAAATCCACCGCCCCGCCGCTCTTGTCGCCGGCCTCCTGCTTCTTGGCGACGCACGGCCCGATGAAGACAACCCGCGTGCCCTCGCCGAGCAGGGCCTTGAGCATGCGAGCGTGCGCGACCATCGGGGAACAGACCGGCACGAGGGCCCCGATCAGGTCCGGCCGATACCGCTCGATGTAGTTCACGACCGCCGGGCAGGCGGTGGCGATGCTGAACGAATCTCCGTGCTGGGCCGCACATTTCGCGGTCTCCTGTGCGACTGAGTACGCGCCGACCGCGGTCTCGGAGACATGGCTGAATCCCAGCCGGCGCAGGGCCGAGGGGACTCGCTTGATTTCCCACGCCTTGAAGATTGCGGCAAACGACGGGGCCAGACTGACCGCCACCGGCTGCCCCGAGGCGACCAGCTCGCGCACGCTGTCCAGGTCCCGACGAAAACTCTTGGCCTTCTGCGGACACTCGCGAATGCATGTGCCGCACGAAATGCAGCGGTCTTCATCGACGTAGGCCTGCCCGTCGCGAATGCCGATGGCGTCCACGGGGCACACGCGAATGCAGCGATAGCAGTCCTTGCACCGGGCCTTGTTCGTGAAGACAACCTGGTTTTCGCGTCGCTTGGGTTCCACGCCGATCGATGCTCCTTGTGTTTCCTTTCGAAAGATGAGCGGTGCGTGATACGCACCCTACGAGTCACAGGGTTGCACTCTCGTAGAGCCCGCACCACGCACCTTTCTCATCCGCACAGAATACGTTGTTACGCCACGCTCCTGGCGAGTCCCGTAGGGTGCGTATCACGCACCATCTTCATCCTCGTGAACTATGTTCCTATGCCACGCTCCTGGCGAGCTGGTTTTCGAGCTCGGCCCGCGCCATTTCGAACGTGCAGTGATGCATGAGCACGTCGCCGATCTTCACGCTGGGGCCCTTGTCGCAGGCCTCGAAGCAGAACGTGGCGCGAATGTCGACGGTGTCTTCGAGATCGCGTTCCTTCACGTGGCCGACAAGTTTCTGCAACAATTGCTGCGAGCCCCGCAGATAGCAGCTCGTGCCGACGCAGACGCTGACCTCCAACGTCTTGGCGGCGCCGGGCTCCAGGACCGAGAAGCCCTCGTCCGCGACGCGCTTGCGGCTCTTGTAGCCGGTGTGCAGCAGCTCGTGCGCGACGTGGCCGCCGATGTCCCCGAGGGTCGTCTCGTAGCACTTGGTCACGTACGGGTTTTCCTGGGACTTGTGCAGTTGCAGCGTCTTGTCGCAATCGTAGAGTCCCTGGGCCCGAAGCTGCTTGGCGCCCGACTCGAAGCTCACGGGCTGGCCCGCGCCGGCGATGCATCCGCCGGGGCATGCCATCACTTCGATGAAGTCGTAATCGCACTTGCCCGCGCGAATCTCCTCGACGACGGCCTTGGCGTTCTTCAATCCGTGCACGATGGCCAGCTTGAGCTCGACGTCGCCCAGCTTGATCTGCTTGACGCGGGTCCCCTGCATGCCGCGAACTTCGGAGAAGTCCACGTTGTCCACCCGCACACCGGTGAGCTTCTCGTGTGCGTATCGCAGCACGGCTTCGCTGACGCCGCCTGTCGTGCCGAAGATCACGCCGGCCCCGGTCTTGAAACCGAGCGGCAGGTCCAGCGACTCGGGCGTCAGATTGTTGAACTGAATGCCCGCCTGGCGGATCATCTTGCCGAATTCCTGCGTGGTCAGCACGAAGTCCACGTCGGGCCCGGCGGCCGTGCGGAACTCGGGCCTCTGGGCCTCGAACTTCTTGGCGGTGCAGGGCATGATCGAGACGACGACCAGGTCCTCGCGGGCGACGTTCAGCGTCTGAGGCAGGGTCGCCTTGGCCAGCGAGCCGAACATCTGTTGCGGCGAGCGGCAGGAGGAGACATTGGGCAGCAGGTCGGAGCAGTACTGCTCCGCATACTTCACCCATGCCGGGCAGCAGGATGTGAACTGCGGCAGACGCTCGCCCGCGGTCTTTCGCATCAGGAACTCGTTGGCCTCTTCGAGCACGGTCAGATCGGCCGCAAAGCTCGTGTCGTAGACCTTGTCGAAACCGAGCATCTTGAGGGCCGCGACGATCTTGCCCGTGGTGACGACGCCGGGCTCCAGGCCGAACATCTCGCCCAACGCCACGCGGACCGCCGGGGCGATCTGCACGACGACGGTCTTTTTCTCGTTGCTCAGCGCCTCCCAGACCGGGTCGATCTGGGGCTTGGGCGTGATCGCGCCGGTCGGGCACACGCTGGCGCAGAGTCCGCAGTAGACGCAATCGACCTTGCTGAGGTCTTTGCCGAAGGCGGGCGCCACGGTCGTGGAGGCCCCGCGGAAGGCGAAGTCGATCGCGCCGACGCCCTGGATTTCATGGCAGGCGCGGACGCAGTCGCCGCAGAGGATGCACTTGTTAGGGTCGCGCACGAGCGACGGGTTCGACGTGTCAATCGGCTTGGTCCCCTGGGCCGGCTGGAAGCGGACTTCCGTGACGCCCATCCGCATGGCCAGCTCGTTGAGCCGGCAGCCGTCGCTCTTGACGCAGGTGGCGCAACCCTGGTGATGGTTGGCCAGCAGCAGCTCCAGGTACATCTTCCGCATGCCGCGAAGCTGGGCCGTGTTGGTCTTCACTTTCATGCCGGGCCTGGGCAGCGTGGTGCAGGACGTCACGACGCCCATGCCCTCGATCTCCACGATGCACAACCGGCACGCGCCGTAGATGCTCAGGTCCGAATGGTAACAGAAGGTCGGCAGGTCGATGTTCGCCTTGCGGATGAGCTCCAACAGGTTCCGCTCGCCCTCGATCGGGATCTCGCGGCCGTCTATGTTTACACAGGTTCCGTTGTTCATTTTCGTCATACTCCGACAATCGCGTTGAACTTGCAGGCCTGGGCGCAGGTGCCGCACTTGATGCACACCTTCGGATCGATCCGGTGCGGCGATTTCTTTTCGCCCGTGATCGCGCCGACCGGGCACTTCCGCAGACAAGCCCCACAGCCCTTGCACCGATCGACCAAAATCTCCGGCGTCGCCATCGCCTTGCACTGGCGGGCGGGACACCGTTTCTGGAAGATGTGCGCCTCGTACTCGCTCCGGAAATAGCGGAGCGTGCTGAGCACGGGGTTCGGGGCCGTCTTGCCCAGGCCGCACAGAGAGCCGATCTGCACCGCTCGGGCGAGTTGTTCGAGCAGCTCCAGCGTCTTGGCCGTGCCTCGGCCGTGGATGATGTCGTCGAGCAGGGCCAGCATCTGCTTGGTCCCCTCGCGGCACGGGACGCACTTGCCGCACGACTCGTTCTGCGTGAATCGCATGAAGAAATGCGCCACCTGCACCATGCACGTATCGCGGTTCATCACGACCAGGCCGCCGGACCCGATGATCGCGCCGGTCGGCTTGATCGAGTCGAAATCGAGCGGCATGTCCAGGTGTTCGTCGACGAGACAGCCGCCGGAGGGGCCGCCGATCTGGACGGCCTTGAAGCCGTCGGGGTCGATCTTGCCATGCTTGTCGATCACGCCGCCTCCGATGTCGAAGATGATCTCGCGGAGCGTCGAACCGAAGGGCACCTCGATCAGGCCGGTGTTGACGACGTGGCCGGTGAGCGCGAAGGTCTTCGTGCCCGGCGAGCCCTGCGTGCCCAGCCTGCGATAGTTGTGGCTGCCTTGGAGAATGATCAAAGGCACCGAGCCCAGCGTCTCGACGTTGTTGATGACGGTGGGCTTGCCCCAGAGCCCGCTCTGGGCGGGGAACGGGGGTTTCGGTCGCGGCATGCCCCGCAGCCCCTCGATCGAGGCCATCAGGGCCGTCTCCTCGCCGCAGACGAAAGCCCCCGCCCCCTCCATCACGTGGCAGAGCATGTTGTGACGGCTGCC
>JBDKUU010000412.1:0-4140 GCA_039679525.1 Phycisphaerales bacterium
CTTTCCAGCGTGGCCCGCAAGCCGTCGTAGCCCGTCTGCTCGATGTCCATGTAGAAGTAGAGTTGCCCGTTGGCCCACAGGTCGTCGAGGACGTCGGTCGGCAGCTCGAACGTTGTCACGGACCAGAGTTCCTCATAACCGTTCACCTGGCCGTTGCCGCTCCAGGCGACGCTGGTCGGCGCTTCCGTGTAGCCCTTGAGCAGTCCCAGTTCGGCGCCGTTCCGAATGATGCTGGTCGTCAGTCCCGGCTCCTCCGGCAGCGCGTAGATCACGTCGTCTTCGCCGTCGTCGACGTCGATCTTCCAGGAGACGATCGTGAGCGTGGCCGACTGGATGCCGGTGGCGCCCTCAGGGATGGAGTGCGTGACGTCGTGAGTCCAGCCCCAATCCTGATTGGACCCGCGGCAGTACGGATAATGATCGAGGATGGCCCCGGTTTCCACGAACCACACGTCGAATGAACTATTGGCCTGATAATCCATCCTGTTCTGGATCGTCACGGTCTGGGCCCCGGCGACGCCGGCCAGCAGCAGGACACAAGTCGTCAGCATGGAAATTGGGATCGTTTTCATCACTGGTTCTCCACCTCTTGATTCTCTTTCGGGGCAGTCGCCGGGATCGTCGTTGACGATCGGTTGTCCGCCCCATCCCCTCGTAGACGCTCTTTACGCTTTTGCAGCCTTGACGGGAGTCCGGAAAAGGCCTCGAATCCATACCAGGTCCGGTAACACAGGGATTCGAAGCTCTCAACAAACAGCCTCGATTATCCGTCAATCTGTATGATTTGCATGCCGTGACCGGCGTATCCACCCCAATGGTCTGTATGATACCGTTTCCCGAGGGACAAGTCAAGGGAAATCTGGAGGAAGGGACTACAGAAGAGAAGGCGGCGCTGGGATTCGAACCCAGGAATATTGGTTTTGCAAACCAACGCCTTAGGCCACTTGGCTACGCCGCCCGAACATCGAAGTTATCGGCGGTTGCGGCCGGCGAGTTGAGTCCGCCGGGCGAGCAAGCCGCTGATTGGCTCCGCATTCGACCCTCGTATTATAGTCGAGCCGGCCATCCTGTCAAACGAATCGTTTTCCAGGCGGCCGAGCCGATCACCGGAACGCGTAAGTCTACAAAGGCCCGTCCGGCAGTCAAGGGAATTCGCGCGAAGTTTTGTCACCGCTTTGGCGGACCTGCAAGGCGGGGAATCCGACGATGTCGATGGTCGTCGAGGCCAGCGGGATTCCGGCCTCGTCGAGCCCTTGGATGATCCCGCGGCTCAAGGCGTCTTTGAGATCGCGAATGCCGTGGGCGCGGCAGACGAATCGCACCGTCAACTCCAGCCAGTTGTCGGTCAGTCGGTAGTATACACGCGGGCCGAGATTGTCCGAATGGACGAAGTACCGTCGTTCGAGCTCCCGCATCGCCTCCTCGCCCAGTTCGGCGATCCGCACGGTGTGTTGCCCTGCGACATCGAGGATGATCCGCTCGGCCCGGTTGCGGTCGGCGGAATAGGGGATCATCACGTGCATTTCTTCCCACAGGTAGGGGAATTCCCGCGAGTAATTGTATACCGGCGTGTCGAAGACCTTGTCGTTGGTGATCGTGACGATTCGACCCGTGTACTGGCGGGCCTCGACCCACATGGCCGGGTCCGCCACCTGCACCGACGGCGGCTGGCCCATCTCCATGACGGTCGTGTGGGTGAACTCCACGCGGATGACGTCGCCGCGGACCCCGCCGATCGAGATCCGGTCGCCGACGTTGAACAGCCGGCCTCGAAGGATGACGTAGTAGCCGGCGATGGAGGTGACGACCTTCTGGAGGGCGAAAACCAGGCCGGCCGAAACCAGGCCCAGCGCGGTGGCCAGGCGGGTCGGATCGTCGAACCAAATGGACAGGAACCCGATGACGAACAGCGCCGTCGCGGTGATGCGGATCGCCTGGTTCGACCAGAACATCGCGCGGGCGTCGGTCCGCCTTCCGACCAGGATGCGGACGACCCGCCGAAGCAGCCGGGCCGACAGCCAGAAAAATGCGATCATGACCAGGGTGAGCAGCAGTTTCATCGCGTTCTCGGCCGTAAAGCCGACGAGCCTGACTCCAAAGATGCTGATCGCGCCCTGCGGGCGCACGATCTCGAAAATGCCGGTCATGGTCACCTCCGGCGCCCCTGAGTTCGTTGAGCGGCCGTTCTTCCGTCCTTTTTACCATGCGGGGCGGCCGGCTTGATAGGCAACTGACTCAACTCGGCTATCCGAATGCCTGCCCGGGCCGTTTGGGTTGAGGAGGCCCTCGATTCTGGGACCTGCGGGACGGCTCCCCCGGCGAAAGGCCGCTTCAGGCTGTCACTCGGCCGCCGGGAGGGGCCCGTGCGGGACATCGAGCGAAAAAGGAACAACTTTTTTCGGAAAAATCTCAAAATCCTGTTGACAACAATGGTCAAAACACCATAATTTGGGGTGAAATCTTTTAAGGCGATAACCATGGAACCATTGACGGCAAAACAACAGCAGGTTCTGGAGTTCGTCGCGAGCCGGTTGGGAGAAAACAGCCCTCCGAGCCAGCGGGAAATCGCAGACCATTTCGGGTTGGCCCAGAACGCCGCGTATCAGTTGGTGGGCTATCTCAAGAAGAAGGGCTACCTCGTGGATTCCGGCGGGCACCGGGGGCTTCGGCTTTCGCCGGAGTATCTCTGGTACCATCCGGCCCCGGAAGGGCTTCCCATTCTGGGCCGGGTCGCGGCGGGCACTCCGATCCTGGCCGAGGAGAATATCCAGGGTTATGCGACCGTGGAAAAACTGTTCGGCCGGGGCAAGGGAACGTTCCTGTTGAGGGTCGCCGGCGACAGCATGGTCGATGAAGGCATCATGGACGGCGACTACGTTGTCGTCAGGAGCGCCTCGACCGTCGACGACGGCCAGATCGCGATCGTGCTTCTGAACGACGAGGCCACGGTCAAGCGGGTGTTCTTCATGAAGGATCGGATCGCCCTGAAGCCCGCGAACCGCAAGGCCGGCTACAAGACCCGGTACATCAAGCAGTTCGACAAGGACGTGCGGATTCTCGGCCAGGTCGTCGGCTGCGTCCGGACCGTGATCCTCTAATCTGAAATTTGAAATCTCAGATTTGAGATCTCAAATTCGAGTCTTCGTCGCGGGGGAATGGAAGATGGTTTGTCCCGTACATATCGGCATTGCCGGGTGGTCCTATCCGGACTGGGACGGGATCGTCTACACGGACCCGAAGGCGGACCAGCTCGAGTTCGTCAGCGGCTTTGTGGACTGCATCGAGATCAACAGCACGTTCTACCGCCCGCCGGTGGAGCGGATGACGAAATCGTGGCTGGATCGGACGGCGCCGCGGCCGGGGTTCTTCTTCACGGCCAAGCTGCACCAGAGCTTCACGCACGAGGGCAAGATCGACGCCCTTGTGGTGAAGGAGTTTCATCAGGGGTTCGCGCCGATTCTGGAGGCCGGCAAACTCAAGCATCTGCTGGCCCAATTTCGCTACGATTTCGGCGCCAGTCCCGCCAATCGCGAGCATATCGGCAAGATCGTGCGCCAGTTCCAGGACGCCTTCAGCATTGTCCTGGAATTACGGCACAAATCGTGGGAGAAGCCCGAGATGCTGGACTTTTTGCAGGGGCTCGGCGTCACGGTGGCCAATCTCGATTATCCGACGTCCTGGCAGTCGTTCAATCTGCAACACTGCACGGTCGGCAAAGACGGCTACTTCCGCATGCACGGCCGCAACGCGGAAAAGTGGTTCAGCAAGGCCGGCCGGGACGAGGTCTATAATTATCTCTACGATGAGAAGGAACTCGCGGCGATCAAAGAGCGGCTCGACATCCTGGGCAAGGCCTTCCAGTCGCTGACCGTGATCGCCAACAACCATTACAGGGGAGCCGAACTGGCCAACGCCATCGAACTCAAGGCGCTGGTCAGCGGACAGAAACAGGCCGTGCCCGAGGGGCTTTTGAAAACGTATCCCCGCCTGGCGAAGATCGCTGCGGCGGACAAGTCTCTGTTGGCATTTTCGTAAACGCCGGATCGCGCGAATCGCATCGAGGTCGGAGAATGTCTGCGCATCCGTTGTGTCCTTAGGGCGCCAGGGGCGGGGACTTTGTCTCCGGCTTCCGGAGAGGGT
>JBDKUU010000413.1:0-11003 GCA_039679525.1 Phycisphaerales bacterium
CTGAGCGTCCGCATGGCGTCGTCCCACGTCTCTTCGATGAGATCGGGGATGGCTTGGGCAATATGCCGCGATGTGCTGACCACCTGCGGGCGTCTGGAAACCGGGCGAACCGAGAGAATCCGGCAGCTCGCAGGCGTCAGATCGCTCTCCAGCGAATTGCTGAACGGTCCGACGAACCGGTCGGCCCAGTAGTCGAAGCCCACATACCGCTCGGCCTTTGGCAGGCCGATCCTCTCGGCCGAACAGGAGATGTGGACCGCCTCTTTCTCGCTCCAGTTGAACAGGCCCACCACATCGCGTCTCGGCTCCTTGCGATCGTCGGTCAACAGCCAAATTCGCGCGATCTTCTCTTCGAACAGATCGACCGGCCGGGCCTTGAGGCCGTGAGCGGGCATCGAACGCTGGAGGAGGTGAATCCGCTCCGGCGACAGGGCTTTGTAGTCCTCGCTGCTGGCGTTCAACTGCCCCGTCAGAGCGACCCACGAGACCAGCGCCCGGGCGTGCTCGATCGGCACGCTGTCGGTGACGTAGACGGGGTCCGGATCGTTGTACCAGACGCGGCCCTGGAGAAAATACAAGTTGCTGCCGCTGAACGGTACCCGGCACATGTCCGACCACTTGCGGCCGTTGTCGGGCCCGATCCGCATGGCGTCGAGCAGGCCGAACGAGCCGCCCAGAGTCCGCATGTTCTGGGCCACGTTGCAGCCCAGGAGGAACACGTCTTGCCCGGCCGCCTTGCGAACGAGCTTCAGGCCGTCGCGATACGCCTCGACGTGCGTCTTCTCGGGGTCGCGGAGCACGGCCTCGCCCAGTCTGTCGTCCTTGAAGCCCGTGTTGACGTAGAGGATGTCGGCGGCCATGCCCGTCCAAAGGCCGTCCAGCTTGAAGTACTTGTAGCCCCAGTCGCGGGCGATTCGGCCGGCCGTTGATTGGACGTATTCCTGCGTCCTGGGATTCGTGATGTCGAAGCACGTGCCGCCCCAGTTCACCTCGAAGGGTTTGCCGTCCTTGGTCGCGAACAGGTCCTGTTTGTCCGCGAAGAAGGGGTCGTTCCACGTCCCCGCGAACGGCATGAACCAGATCCCCGGCGTCAGCCCGAGCTCGCTGATCTTGGCGGCCGTCTGCGCCATGCCGGATGGATACGGGCCATCCGATCTATGGGTTGTGAAGTCTTTCCGGGGACCGTTGCCTTTCACGCCGGCCTGCCACCCGTCGTCGATCTGGATCACCGAGAATCCGAACGGCGCAAAGTGCTGTCGCGCGAACGCGGCGCTCGCGAGCAGCTCCTTCTCATTCGAAGCCCCCGCATGATACCAAGTGCAATAGACCGTGGGCTGCGGCGGCAGCTTGATTCGGTAGTACTGCGCGATCGCGTCGGCGTAGGCCTCCAGGCCCAGACGGGCATCGGCGAAATAGCCCATCAACAGCGTCTCCGACTCCACCTTCCTGCCGGCCTTGAGCAGGAACTGGCCGTAGTCGAGCCTCGTATCGATGACGATCTTGCCGTCCGTGACATCCGAGAACAACAGGCCGCTGCCTCGCTCGTGCGTGACCCATCCGGCCACGAAGCCCTCCCGGCTCTGAGGATCTGCGACCGCTAGGAACGAGTAGCTCCCGGGATTGGATTCTCGACCGACGCCGGTCAGCCCCGCCGTGCCGAACGCCCGCAGTTCACTGGCGTCCTTTTTCAAGTCGAGCGCAAGATCCAGCGGATGACGGCTGGACACGACCGTATCCGCTCGCGAGTCGCTTGCGAGGACGCCGTCCAGGACGAGAAAGGGTAACTGAGGGAAGAGCATCACGCGGTCAACCGCCCCGGAATCGTGATCGATCTGAATCGCCTCGCCCGCGCCCCAGGTGGGATGCTCGACGACCACGCGGCGAGCCCGTCCCCCTTGATTTGCCAGAGTCGCCCGTTCCACGAACGTCAAGCCAGAATCCCGCGAAGTCACCGAGAACGCATTCTCCCGCTCATTGAACTCCACGACAAAGAACGGGTTCTCGATCCGCAGGCTCTTCGGAGGCTCGCTGCCGGCCTTGGCCGCCATATTCGACGCGCACAACATCGCCATGCCCGCGATCAACAGAGCTTTCTCCATCCGCACAGGGACACCTCCCAAGACGCTTGTGACTCAGTAGACTCGGTAGACCGTGGGCCGGCCCTGCCGGGGGCCGTCGAAGAGCATCAACACCGTGACATGGTCCTCAGCCTCCTCCAGGACCGTCATGGCCTCCGCCTTGCCGACCACGTCGGGAATCGGGCCGATCTTGTGGACTTCGGAACCGGCGCCGTCCCAGTAGACCAGAGCGAATTCGCGGTCCTGGTCATAGTCGACGGATTGAGTGAACTTCTCCGAGGGCTCGGCCGCCGAATTTCCCGCGATGATCAGGAATCCCGACCGGATCGCGACGATCTCGCGGATGCCCAGTCCCGGCCCCACTTGCAGCTTGTGAAGCGTGTACGCAGGCTGTGTCTTACCTCCAAACACATCGTTCGCCGCGACCTCCAGGACGAACGCGTTGCCTTCCAGGTTGGGGCCCCGCAGACCGACGAACAGCCTGCCGTTGCGAATCGCCAGCCCCTCGATGTTCACGCCCCGGAGCTGGAGGGGTTTGCCGAAATACTCCCCGAGAACCGGGTCCGCCCGCAGGATGTCGGAGAGGCTCGTTCTCTCCAGCGAGAGAGGCCGGGTGGGCCTTCCGGTGGCCGGGTCCACCCCGAGGCGAAAGAGGCTGTAGCGATTGCCCTGGACTTCGCCCTCTTTCTTGGAGATGCCGTGCGAGCCGATGATGTAGTAGCTGTCCCCTTCGGCCGCGATCGCCTCGATATCGATCTCGTCGCCCGACGGAGCGAGCGAGACGGTGTCGCGCACCCGCAGGGTCTTGTCCTTTCGCGAGATCTCGACCACCTGTACGTCCCGCGACTCGTCGGCCCCGATGAGCCCGAAGCGGTCCGAGATGCAGGCGATCCCGCTGAGGTCCTGATCCTCGGCGACCTGCCCGCGGAACGAGTACTTGCCCTCCTGCTCGATGTGCGTCCATTGTCCCGGCGGGCGGGACTCCTTCGGCTGCGAGGGAGACTCCGACTTCCCGCAAGCCGGACCGACCAGGGGAACCGTCAGAAGCGACAGATACGTGCACACGCGGATGATCGTTCTCTTGCTCATGGTCTCAGTTTACCCGGCAAGAGGACACATCGCAAGAGCCCGGCCATTCGCGTCGCGCTATGGAACCACAGCGGTCTCCACGAGCATGCCCATCGAGTTGTAGGCCCCAAGCGCGCCGCCGCTCACGCCCTCCGGCAACTGAGCTTCCCACGTGGTCCAGTCCTTCCACGTGACAGTCAGCGGCGTATCGGTCGCCAGGTCGCGAATTTCCTGAACCGTGATCCATCCCCGGCCGGTGAGCGTCCGGCCGGACGCGGCAAGAACCTCGAACGGAACTCTCGCAGGCACGGCGGCCATGACCTGCCCCAGGGCATACGCGTGGCGGCTGTCGAGGTAGTCCAGCCAGTTGGCCCAGGGCTGCTCCGGCAGAAGCGAGGAATACTGCCCGGCCCAGCGGGTCATATACTGGCGGTTGAAGCTCACGGTGAGGAAATCGTAAACGCACCCGTAGAAGACCCGATCCTGCTGCACGGTCTGCGTGAGCTTCCTGAGCGTGGAATTGGCCTTCAGCGACACGGAGCCGCTGTAGTAATCCAGGTCATGCAGGAAGAACAACACTTTGTCATCCGTCGGGCGATGATAGAACAAAGCGTTGTGACTGGCGCCGCTGACCCAGTTGTCCGTGACGCCGACGACCGATCCGATCGCAAAGGCGCGCAGCCACTCGGGGACATCGAGGTACTGCTCCGTCGCCTGCATGAACGCCGAACCGTTCAGGCCCAGGGTGCGGGTCATCCGGATGATCGGGGCGTAGTTGTCCTGATCGCGATGGTTCTTGATCAGGAACGTCCAGCGGTACTTCTCGCGATCTTCGCCGAGATAGTTGGAGACATCGAGGCCCTGGACTCCGCCGCCTTCCTGGGGAATCTTAAGACCTTCCGGATCGTTGCCCACGGTCGCCGTCAGCGGATAGATGAGTTCGTACTCGAAGAGAGTCCCGTCGCCGCCGGCTTCGCCGTACATCTCCTGGCAATACATCTGCTCGTATCGGGCCATCTGGACTTCCACGCCGCTGCTGTACTGATCGTAGGGGGCGATGATGTAGCCCAGGTCGTGGTACTTGGAAAAGCCGCCGTACCGGTTCATCGCGGCGTGGAGCAGCATCTCCTGCTGGCCGACCTGCTGCCCGTTCGACCGATCGAAAGCGAGCTTCTCATGGACCCCTCGGAACGGATACTCGGGACTGAAGATGACCGAGAACCCCACGCGGGTGGGCTTGGGCCGGCCGTGCTCGCTGCTCTTGAGGTGAACGCCCACGTCGTAGTAGGCCTCGCGTTCGTTGTAGATCAGCGTGGCGCCGATGCGGTCGTTGCTCATGAGATTGGTCGGGTCGAAGAGAAAGCTCCTCTGCTCGTCCCGCATCACGAGGCGATAGTTGTGAACGCCGGTCGTGCGGGCCTTGCCGTCCGCGACCCGGTACTGCGCGAAACTCTCAGGCCCCGCCGGCGGACACCAGGACGTCTGCCCGAGCCCGTCGACCGCCTCCACGTAGAACTGCACGAGAGAGCCGGCCGTCTGCGGCGGAATGTCGCCCGCGAAGACGTCGTTCGTCCGGTCCATGAGGACGGACCGCCAGGCGTTCCCGTCCAGGCGATACCACAGGACGACGGCGGCGACGCCGTCGGGGTCCTGGGCCCGCACCGCGATGCGAGCCCGCTCCCGAACGATGGGGACCGCCGGCTCGTGATGAAGCCCGCTGCACGTCGGTCCGACGTTGACCTTGCGACGGCTGTTCTCACATCCCGGCGTGCCCGTCTGCTGCGGCGTCGGCAGGATCGTGGTCTTCGCCAGCCTGTTGAAATACAGCCGGGTGTGCAGCAGCGGCGAGCCGGCCACCCAGCGGGCCCGGAAGCGGATCTCGTATTCCCGGCCGTTCTGGATGGATCGCCCGCCGGCCAGGGTCGTCTCCGCGTGGTTGTGCATGTGTTCCGTGGGACCCGTCGCGATCAGGTGAAGAACGGGATTGGCCGGGTCTTCAGGATCGGGTTCGATTCGCGAATGACGGTGGTTGCCGATGATCCGCCAGGCTTGGGTCCCCTTGGAGAAGTCGCCATTTTGCAGCAGATCGACAGCATTGCCGCTGGGGTTCTCGATCACTCGCAGATCGTCGATCAGGACTTCGCCCCCGTCCAGGAGGCCCAGGACGAACTCCCGGTACAGGCTGTCGTCGCCCACCGGACTCCCGGCGGCAACACCGCGATAGGAGAAGCTCTGCCAGGCGGTCCTGGACGACTCGTCGCTCGCGGCCCACGCCTGGCCGTTGTCGTTGTCCGCCCGGGCGTCGATCAGCTCCAGGCTGCATCCGCCCCCGTCGGCGTAGCCCGGCCAGGACCCGCCGTCGAAATAGCGAACGCGGTCCACCGCATTGCCTGCCGCATCTTCCAGGACGATCGCTTCGCCGGAGCGAGAGAGCTTGCCTGTGAAGTCGCCGACGATCGAGACGCCGGGATGCAATTCGTTGAGGTAGGCCGCGTCTTTGGCGATCACCAGATAGCCGTCAGGCGCCAGCGTCGTCCCCTCCGGGATCGTGTAGCTGACAGCCTTTGTCAATCGCCATCCCGACAGATCGACGGGCTCGCGGCCCTTGTTGTACAACTCGATCCATGTCCGCGAATCCGGCTCGGCCTGGGAGATCTTCTCCGCGGCGTCGAGCCTCGGCTGGATGAGGAGATCCGAACTCGTCGCAACGACGTTCAGTCCTTGAATGGCAAGGATGTTGCGGCCCCGCTTGAGCAACGCGACGCCGTCGAGAACCGGAAACTCCTGGAAGAGCACGGCCTCCGCATCGTCGTGGGAAGCCGACGCGACGGAGTCCCACGCCACGGCCTGCGGCGCGTTGGCTCGGGCGATCTCGCGGCCGTTGAGGTAAGCCACGAAACCATCGTCGAATCGCATCGACAGCGTCAGAGACTCCACTCGGGCCGGATCGGCGACGTCAAACGGGATTCTGATGAAGACGGACGCCTGTTTCTGATACATCTGCTGCCGGGTGTCGCCGCCGATGTACGTTTCGTAGCCCGAGGTCGTTTCGAAACCGATTCCGGTCGCGGCCGCGGTCCAGGCCGAATCGTCGAACGGCTCGGCGCCTCCGGTCCAGCCGGGGTCCACAGGTCCGGCCGCCGGAACCAGGATTCTGGCCGGCGTCACTTCCGGAACCAAGGTTGTGGTGTTCTGCGTCCCCGTAGACGTGGGCAGAATCAGGGGATGATACTCGATCTCGTTCAGTACGACATCCGTGCAGAGCCTGACCGCGTTCGGCGAGCCGAACGTCGGCGACTCGACGAAATACCAGTCGTCCGCGCCGTCCGGATATCGTCCTCGGGCTCGGTCCGCCACAGTGACAGCATCCGACACGGACGTGCTGCCCTGCCACAGAACGAGCAGATCGCCTTCACCTGGAGTCGCGTCGAAACTCACGATGGCGATCGCGTAGACCTGGCCGGGCTGGATGGTCACTGCGGGCAGGGGCCATGTTGCGGCCGTTTCGCCGCGGACCTCCAGGCGATAGTCCTGCAGGGAGACGGCCTCATCGCCGCGGCAAACGACTTCGACCTGAAACCCGCTGCCGCCGGGCGCGTCGATCTCGTTGAACCGCACGGGACGATTCGCAACGACATTCCTGGGGAAGTTCGCCGTCCCGGGGGTCCCGCCGACCTGGTCGCTCCAGGTCCAGTTCGCGACGTCGTCCGTCCCTCGCATGGGATCGATCCGAGCGAGACTCACGCCCGTCCCATCGGGCGCGGCCGGCCAGTCGCCGTCGCTGCCGTACTCCACGCGATTGAGCAATCGGCCGCTGTTGTTGACCAGTCGGATCGTCTCGCCGCCATTGTCGAGCTTGCCGCTGAACGGTCCGAGAATCTGGGCATTGGGATTCGCCTGGGCCCAGAGCAGCTCGGGCTGGGAGGCCACTACGAGACAGGTCCCGGCTCGGATCACAATCCCGTCGGCGAAGGTGTATTCGATCGCCCCTTCCAGAGACCAGCCGGACAGATCGATGTCGACGCCCATCTGGTTGTACAACTCGATCCATTCCGGGGCGCCGGCCGCCGGGTGGTACATGATCTCATTGACCACGACGACGCTGTCGGCCCAGCTTGCAGAGCACAAGATCGCAAGGCACAGACAAACGACGACGGCCCCGGGCCGGCGCCGGTCGCTCCTACAGTCCATCCGAAGACCTCCTTCCGAGGCGTACAATGACATCGTGGTCCATTATACCAGAAAACCCCGGATGGAGGCGAGATTCATGCCGAGGGCCAGCGATCGGGACGATCTCCGGAGGAGCAGGACGCCGGCGCGGGTCGATCGACACGGGACGATTGCGGCGGATTCAGAAGACGGGCCGGCTCGTCGCCGCGCCGCATCAATTCGCTCTGCCCGGGCAGACCGGGATATCCCCGCCAGCCGCGGGACAATCCCTGCACGGTCCGCACCACGGCGACAGTATAGGGCTCCCGCCAGTCGACAACGACGAACCGGTGCGGTTCGTCCGGGTCCATGAACGGCGCGATTACGTCCCACAACTCCTTGCCGACCGCGATGACGCTGGCGTCGATCTCCGGATCGTCCCTGGTCTGCGGCCAGCGAGGCGGGGCGCTGGCGCTGACCGCCGAGACCAATCTCCCCCGCTCGATCGTCAGTTGAGAGATGATTCGCTCCAGCGGCTTGTCCTCGAGCCACCGTCTGACATACGAGAGACAGAAGACGTACAGCGGATTGCTCGGGACGGAGTCCGTTTCGGACAGGCCTTCGACCAACGATCGGGCCCAGTTGGCGGGATCCGCGATCAACTGCTCGAGCGTCTTGCCCGTCTGACGCTCCAGGTCGCTCCGGAACGCCTGCGCCAGTTGACTGTGCCAGTGCGGACTGAACATGCGCGGGAGCGGGTCGTCCAGGCCGGCCTGATTCCAGTCGAGGCCGGCGCAGTGCAGCGGCTCCGACGCCGCCACCATTCGATCGGCCCAGGATCGGAGCTTCTCCACCTGACCCGCCAGGTGCGGCAATTCGACGGACCTGGCTTCCAGCGGAGCCGGGGGGACGGGCTTCTTGAGACCCGTATACGCCAGGTTGATGCGCCCGTATCGGGGGAACTGAACGACGGCGGCCCCGGCCCACGCCAGGGCAAGTCCCGCACCGAGAATCCCCATCGGAAACGCGACCTGCAACAGATCCACGGTCCCACAGAGCGACGCCCACGCCGCCGTGAGGAATAGAAGGCCCGCCGCGAACCAGACTGGATTTCGGGGCGGCGCCAAATCGGGCGTGCGATCCTCGTCCAGCGTTCCCTCGGGCCACTTCGTCTTGAGCGAGCTGACAGACACCAGGGCTGCGCCGGTCACGCCACAGGCAACGGTCAGGACGCCGAGCAGCACAACTCTGACGCCCACCCCCGCGGCGCTGTAACCCCACAGACTCCACCCCAGGCAGGCCAGGGCGCCCGCCAGAAGCAAGGCGAACGCCCCCTTCTGCAGAACGGACGGACGAAGTTGGTAATGGCTGTCGGACACAGCCTCTGTGGATTCATCGTCCAGGCAAATCGGCCGGCGGCGCCGCACCCATCCGGTGGCCAGCGACGTCACCAGGCTGGACCAGATGGCCGCGATTCCCCCGGCAACCATCAGCGTCGAGTGACCGAACCCCCGGCCCAGGGCGACCAACCCCAGCCCCGCGGCCGCGAGCCCGACTCCTGTGAAATAGGAATCCATCGGGACAGGCTGACTCAGCACCGCCGACGGCGTCTCTTTGAAGGAAGGCCGAAACGGCGTCTGCCATCGGACGTCGCTCTGCTCCTGCCATCTCTTGATGGGCGCATAGGTGTTCTCCACCTGTCCCTGCAAAGCCCGGGCGACGCGGTGTCGCGAATCCCACCTCGCCCTGAGCCTGCTGAAGGTCGTCATCTCATCGAGCCGCAAACGGAGCCTGCTCACGAACCAGCGAAGACTCAACACAGGCGTCTCGGCGCACACCTCTTTGAGCCTCTCCTCCAGGGCGGCCAGGACTTTCTTGTCCGGATCGATCTCGGCGGACGACGCAGCCTGCGGCACAGCCCCCTCCGCGGGAGGTTCCTCCTTCTGATACGCCACCGAAACATCGGTCACGAGACGCTGGACCAGGCCCTCCAGGGCTTCGCACCGCTCCTGCGTCAAGACCCCCTGGTCCAGTTCTTCCATCGAGGTCTCGTGGGCGACCGTCGCCGCAATCTCGCGATCCACGGCGAGAGGGTCCCAGTGGAATCGCTTGCACATCGCGGACCCGCAGAAACCGAGGAACACTTCGCGCAGACTGGTGCGGGTCTTTTCCCGGCGGCGCAAATGATGGCGGTAGGGACTCAATCCGTGATGCAGGATGAACTCGGCGCCGATGCGCTGCATCTCCTCGGGATTGCGGAGCCAGGTCCGACTGGTGTCCTCTCCATCCAGAATGTAGAGCCGCTGCAGCAGAGGGGACTCCTCAAGGGCCGCCATGAGCTGGGCGACGGTATCGTGCCAGGCGGAGCTCTCGCTGGTGCCGGTCTCCACGGTGCGTCCGGTGAGGGCCAGCCCGGTCATGTCGATCGCGGGATCGGCGCGGCGCACCAGTTGAACCAACCTGACGATGAAGGGCACGATGCCGGAAACCGCCAGGTCCATCACCACATAGGCGTGGATCTGGACCCGCGCGCCGCCGGCGGCCACCTGGCCCTCCGCTCGCAGCCGACGGAGCAACGAGCACGCGTCCCCGAATAGAGCGTCGTCGAACTCGTCAGGCTGGGCGATCGTATCGCGACCGGGTTCCGGCACCGCGATCTCGGACAGCCAGAAACAATTGGACGTGCGAACCCTCCCGGCCACTCCCCTGGCGGCAATCAGGCCGAAAGGCCCCGCCACCCGCACGCTGAGAGCCTCCGCAGCCTTCGGCAGACGGCCCAGCGTGGCCAGCGCCCCCGGGCCGGCGCCCACCAGGAGCATGGGCTGGCTCCGCGTGCTGTCCGTGCTCTCCTCATGTGACTGCATTGGCCCCCTCCCTTGTCGTCTGAGCGACCGCGACGGGCTGCGGCTTCGAGTTTCCATTGTTGCCTCCGTTGGCGGTCCTGAGGAGATCCCGACAGACATCCCATCCCTGGCGGATCTTCATCGCCTGCTCGCTGGGCATCATGCCGATCGGTTTGTCGAGCTTCATGAGCAGCGCGTGGATGTCCTCGTCCAGCTTCGCGAAGCTCCTCTTCAGAGCCGGCAGATCCGTCGCCGACAGGCTGCTGAGATGCCGCATGAGGTGCTCTCGCGTCGAGGTGCAGATCTTCGCGGCCTCCATGGCCAGGCGGATGTCCGAGGGCGGAGTCTCGATCAGGCTCTGGTCCAGCGAATTGAACGCCAGGTCCATGGACTTGCGGATCTTCCCGAGCACGAGCTTGATCTCATCGTACTCCGCGTCGCCCTTTCTGTCCGTTCGATCGATTCTGCCCTTCTCCAGGCTCCATCGGTGTCGAACCTCCAGGTAGTCCTCGTACCAGCGGTCGTCCAGCCACAGGTTGGAGTCCTCGAATCGAGTCCGCTCGCGAATGTACTTCCTCGCGGACACCAGGTAGTCCTCGTAGGTGGCCAGGGCGGGCAGACAGAATCCGTAGTTGATTCGCAGCAGTTGGAACCAGACGTCCGTCTTGGCCTCGAACTCCTCGGAGACATGCGCTTCGCGGAAATCCGCCCCCAGGCTGTGCCCCAGAAGATCGGGCACGCAACAGCCCTTGGTGTGCTGAGAGATCGTGACCTGCAACGGCTCGGCGTACTTGTTCGCACGGTTCAGGTCGATCTTCGGGGCGGCCCGCTCGTAGATGTCCGTCACCTTCTTGAAATTGATGTG
>JBDKUU010000414.1:0-13977 GCA_039679525.1 Phycisphaerales bacterium
AGACCATGCAGAATCCGCAAAGCAGAGGGGATTACAGGCAGGAAGTCAAGTCATCAATCCGCGTTAACTCCACACTCACGACGCATCATCTGGTTTCCTATTCCACGACATCTGTACCACCATATCCGGATAATCTGCGTTCTGCAAGTGCGAAATTCGACTTTTTCGCATGCCGGCCAGATTCCCCCCAGGGGCGGCTTGCCTGAGGTCCCGGCTTCTGATAGCATCGGAACTCCTGGTAGGCACGGTCTTTCAGTATTCCGCAAGGGAAAGGTTCGAACATGACTACGGGTGTTCGCATGTCGATTCTCGCTGCCGTTCTTCTGTCCCTGGGTGCGACCCTCGCCGCGAAAGCGGACGTCGCCGCCCTGGCGGACCTGGATCTCACGAAAATGTCCAGCGGCTGGGGGCAACCTCTTGTGGACAAAAGCGTTACAGGCAAGCCCCTTTCCATCGGGGGCAAGGTCTTCGAGCACGGAGTCGGGACCCACGCGGATTCCACGCTGTACATCGATCTGGATGGCAAAGCGGAGCGGTTCCAAGCCAGCGTTGGCGTGGACGACGCCGCGGGCGGACGAGGAACGGTGGCGTTTCGCATCTATGGCGACGGCAAAAAGCTGTTCGACGGCGGGACCATGAAAGGCGGACAAGAGGCCAAAACCATCGATGTGCCTTTGGCCGGCGTTCGGCGTTTGATGCTGCTGGCGGGCTCTGGCGGCGACGGCATCGATTTCGACCACGCCGACTGGGCGCAGGCGCAGTTTGTCTTCGCGGGTGAGAAACCACGAGCGATCGAAGCGCCGAAACCGCCCGCTGAAGAGAGAGTGATCCTCACGCCCAAGCCCGGCCCGCAGCCGCGGATCAACGGGCCGACCGTCTATGGCGCCCGGCCGGGTCATCCGTTCCTCTATCGAATCCCCTGCACCGGAACTCGCCCGATTCAGTTCACGGCGATCGGCCTGCCGAAAGACCTTCGTCTCGACGCGAGCACCGGCATCGTCGAGGGCCGCGTGCCGACCCAACACGGAGAATACACCGTGATTTTGAGTGCCGCCAACGCCCAGGGAACCGCCAAGCGGCCCTTCAAGATCGTCGTCGGCGACACGCTGGCCCTGACCCCGCCGATGGGCTGGAACAGTTGGTACATTCACTATCACCGCGTCACCGAGGAACACATGCGAAAGGCCGCGGACGTGATGATCGCCTCCGGCATGGCGGACGCCGGATACCAGTACGTCAATATCGATGATTGCTGGATGATGAAAAAGGGCGACGAACCCCTCCGCGATGAGAAAGGGGCGATCCTGCCGAATTCCAAGTTCCCCAACATCCGCGGGATGGTCGACTATATCCACAGCAAAGGCCTCAAGGCCGGGCTGTATACGTCGCCCGGCCCGTGGACCTGCGCGGGCTACGTCGGCACCTACGAGCACGAGCGGATCGACGCCGAGAAGTTCGCAGAATGGGGCTTCGATTTCCTCAAGTACGACTGGTGCTCGTACACCGAGGTCGCGGGCGGCAACACGCTCGAACACATGAAGCGGCCCTATCAGAAGATGGGCGACATCCTCAAGACGCTCGATCGAGACATCGTCCACAATCTCTGTCAGTATGGCATGGGCAACGTCTGGACCTGGGGCGCCAAAACCGGCCACTGCTGGCGGACCACCGGCGACCTGGGCGTCGTTCAGGGGGCCCTGCTGCCGGGGTTCTATCAGATCGGCATGAGCAACGCCCAGCACTACCAGTACGCCGGCCCGGGCGGGTGGAACGATCCGGATTACATCCTGATCGGTTACGTCGGGAATGCCCTCAATCAAAACGACCCGCCGATCCCCACGAAGTTGACGCCGAACGAGCAGTACAGCTACATGTCCATGTGGTGCCTGATGGCGGCGCCGCTGTTCTTCTCGGGCGACATGGCGATCCTCGACGACTTCACGCTGGGCGTCCTGTGCAGCCCCGAAGTCATCGAGATCGACCAGGATTCGTTGGGCAAGCAGGCCAAGCCGTTGGTCCAGGATGATTTCACGCTGATTCTGGCCAAGCCCCTGGCCGACGGCTCGCTGGCGGTGGGCCTGTTCAATCTGGCCGAGATGCCGCGTGAGATGACCGCCGACTGGTCGCTGCTGGGCGTCAAAGGCAAGCAGGCCATACGCGACCTCTGGCGGCAGAAGGATCTGGGCGTCGTTGCCGACCGCTTCGCGACGACCGTGCCCCGCCACGGCGTGGCCCTCATCCGTCTGCGGCCGCAATGACAATCGGATTTTCCGATCTTGCATAAGGCAAATCCTTCAGGTAGAATGCGGGTGTTGGCAGTTCGCACACGCCGAGCATGGGCTCTTTGAGAGTCTGGTCTGGCTCCCGTCGGGGCCCCCTTCGCATTCCAGGACCTGGAGGATTTCCCAATGAGGCGGTCGAATGCATTCACGTTGATCGAACTGTTGGTCGTCATCGCGGTGATTGCCGTTCTGCTGGCGATCATGATGCCCGCCCTGGGCAAAGCCAAGAACCTCGCTCAGGGCATCGCCTGCAAGGGCAACCTGAAGAACTACGTCTTTGCGGTCGCGATGTACGGCGACGACAACGACGGCAAGTTCTGCGAGCCGCGGAAGTGCTATTTCTCCCAGACCACGGCTTTCCCTGTGGAGAGCGGCCTGGCCTCGTACAACCACGTGCGGTGGTGCAATGGGAACATCGATCTCAAGAGCCATCCCCAATACGGCGGGACTCTGTTTCGCTATCTCGCGGACGCCAAGGCGTTCATCTGCCCGACGTACAAGACTATTGCAGTCCGGAACTCGGACGATCAGTTCTATCAGGCCGACGCCGCGAACCTGAAGAATTACGAGCCCTGGTACAACTACACGATGAACGCCTACCTGGGCAGCCCGGATGCGGAGATCGTGAAGACCGCGGTGAAGAAGGTGTCCGACGTCAAACGCCCCGCCACGACGTATTCGTTCGGCGAGGAGAGCGCCCGGGTCGACACCGACTACAATGCCTCCGGCCTGAACGACACCTACATGATCCCCGGCAACGACACGATGATCCAGAGCTGGCTCAGCGCCGCCGGCGGCAGTCCGTGGAACGTCGAGCCGGGACCCGGGACAAATCCGAAGTTTTACGACGTCCTCGCAGGCTACCACAACGCCCCGACGGGCGACCCGCTCAAGGGCCGGGGCAACTGCGCCTTCCTCGACGGCCACATCGACGCCCACGCCCGTTCGGAGACCTTCCCCCTGGCCTACCCGAGAAAGAAGTAGCCTGCGAGATGTCCATCGGCGTCAGTTGTTCGCAGCGGAATCGGCCAAGCGCTCGGCGTTGGCCCGTCCCGGCGTAGGCTCCTGCAAAGGCACGAAATCGTAGCCGCCCGCGTCATTCGGTGAGCGTCCGAACGTCACGCCGGGCTCCGCGGCTCCGAACTCCTGCTGTTCGCTGTAGCCGGTCAGGCCGCCGTCGAGACCCGAGTGCAGATACACCGTCTCGCCGTCCTTGCTCAGGCCGAAGGGCGCCTGGCAGCCGGGATCGGCCGCGTTGCCGAAGTGCTCGTCTTCAAAAAGAACCAGGTATCCGCCTGCGGGGATGACCGTGCCCGCGGCGACGCGGTATTTGGTCAGATCGTTCGAATCGTCGCTGAGAAACCAGCCGCCAATGTCGATCGCCCCGGCGGTTGCGTTGTGCAGTTCGATCCAGTCGGGGCCGCTCCCGAGAGAGTTGGCCAGCAGCTCATTGATGACGATCGAACCAGGCTCCGGGACCAGTCCCTCGTCGCCCTCGCCGGGCGAACCGCCCGAATAGGCGCTCGGCCGCCAGGCGTCCCGGCCGGCGACGTCCGCGGCGAGCGGATCTCGAACCGTCAGCGAGAATCCCATGCCGTCTGTCAGATCGAACCACTGATCCGAGTACTCGAAGCTCTCGATGACGCCGCCCACGGCGTCGACCAACTCGATCCGCTCGCCGGCGTTGCTCAGAGTGCCCGCGTACTGGCCGACCACGGGCAGCTTCGTCCCATACCTGGCCTCGAACGCGACGATGTCCTTGACCAGCAGGCAGTACCCGCCGGCGGGAAGGCTGAAACTCGGGAACGTGTAGTCGATTCCCTTCGTGAACCGCACAAGATTCAAATCGATCGCCTGCGTCCCGACGTTGGTCAGTTCGATATACTCGGGCTCTGAGATTTCAGATTTCAAATCTGAGATCTCAGAGAGGTGATGGTACATGACCTCGCTGATCCGCAGGTTCTGAGCCACCGGCCCGACCGCAAAGACCGCTTCGTTCAACGCGCTCCACTTGCCGTCGTAGGCCCGCGTCTTGACGACCGCGCTGCGTGTCAGGGAGATCGGCCCTGCGTACGCGACTGCAGTGGGCGAGGTCGCCCCCTGGTTGATCTCCCCGGCCGCCAGTTCAACAGAGAACAGGAAATCCGTGCTGTCGATCGAGGCGTTCAACGCGTGGATCGCCAGCACGTTCGTACCCTCCCACAGCAGACCCGCGGCCTCGGAGACGTCGATCGTCGCCAGGTTCACGGCGGACTCGTCCGGATTCGAAGCGTTTGCGACTGAATTCCACTGCGGCGTGCCCGTGAAATTGCGGCGGGCGATTTCCGCGCCGTTGAGGTACGCGACGAATCCGTCGTCGTACCGGACCTTCAGGATCACGTTGGAGAAGTTCGGGTTGGTCACGACGAACGGAACCCGGATGTAGCAGCTCCCGTTGACATTGAACATGTCCGCGCGGACGTCGATGCTGAAGTAAGGCGCGTAACCCGTGCTGTTCTCATAGCCCACGCCGCCGGTGCCCGTCCGCCAGGCGGAGTCGTCGAAGGAGTTCGTGAACCACACCTTGCCCTCGCCGACCTGGAGGCCCCCCTTCGCGACATCGCCGACCAGACGGAAGTTCGTCTCGGAGAAACCGGTGAAGCTGCCCCGGGCCGCAAAGAGCTCCAGTTCCGAGCCGCCGCCGCACTCGTAGAAGACCAGACGCAAATCGTAGGCCCCGGCCTCCGCGATGTTGAACACGCTCAGCGTATCCGAAGGGCTGCGAGGATCGGGATAGGAGTTGGTGTAGGTCTTGTTTCCTCGGGTCAGCGTCATGGCGTAACCATCGTCGCTGCTGACGCCGAACGTCCAGTTGCCGGCCTGCGGGATCATCACCTTGCCGGTGACGAGGATCACGAAATTCTCGACGTCCGCGTTGAGCGTCGTGCCCGGGAACGCCCGGTCGGGGGAGAAGTGGCCGAGATCGCCGGTATTGAAGTAATTGATGGTCTGCGCCTGTTCCTTGGCCGTGCTGCTCCGCAGGGCGGAATTCGCGATCACCGCCTCGGCCGCCGCCATGCTGTCCACGGTTCCCCTGGCCTTGTAGAAGGTGACGTCGAACCCGGCGGGCACGTTGCTGAGCAGGTTTCCGCCGTTGGCGACGCTGGGGACCAGGACCCGCTTGGCCGCTTTTTCGCTCAGGAGCGTCACGATCTTGTCGTTGGACGACGCGGCGGGCGGCTGCCGCGGGTCGCTGCCGTCCGTGGTGTAGTAGACGTGCGCCCCGGCGGTCGCGGACAGGGTCAACTGGCTGTTCGCCGGAACGACCCCGCCCTGCATCGCAACGCCGTTGACCTGGAAGGTCGGCGCCGCGGTCGCAGGGTACAGGCCCGCGCTCTTCAACTGGCTCGCGACGATCGACGGACGCTGCGGCATGTAGGTGTTCAGAATGTAGTCCCGCGTCGTGCGCCAGTGGGCCAGCGTGTACGGCGTCGAACTCGACTGGTCGCCCCAGCGGGCCGATTCGCAGATGATCGCCAGTTCGACCTGGTCGGCAAGCGCCTTATATCGGGCATACGCGGCTTCGGACGTCGTCGGTCCGCCGTTGAACAGATGCTTCTGCACGTGGTCCGCGAAGCGCAGGCAGAATTCCGGATTCTGTCGCAGGGCAGCATAGGGCACGGCGGCTCCGTCGCTGACGCCGGTGACATTGGCCGTCAGGCTGGACCAGATGACGATCCCGCCTTCAGCATCCCAGTTGAAGAACTTGAAGCCGGTGGAATTCGGAGGCCGGCGGCAGGCCGCGTAGAAGTTGTGCCCCGGCCAGTCGCCCATGCCGCCCCAGAAGTTGGAGTACATGTAGTCGATGTAGTTGTCCACGTCGAGCAGATTGTCGTAGGCGGGATTGCGGGTTCCGTCGGGGTTGTTGCCCTGAATCCGCTGGTACGACGCGGCGTCCCCCAATCCGGCCCGGGACCGGCTGATCATCGCATTCCAGGTCGCCGGATTGCCTTCGCCGCTGTTGTTGGCTTCCCATTCCTCCTCGTCGCCGCCGAAATAGGCAGCGCAGAAGGGCTCGGTCGGCCGCTCCACCACGTTATAGAGGCCCCAGTAGAGGCCATTGAGGTACAGGTGGACGAATGTTCCATGCGCCGCCGGCTGCCCCAGGGCCAACTGCGTCCGCCGCATGAACTCATCCATGATATATTGCGTGCTCTCGCGGCCCCAGTCGTTCCACCCGTCGTTGGCGCCGCCTCGAAGGACGAGGGTGTCGAAGCGGGTCGTCGCGCCGGGGTCCTCGAAGATGGGATAGTCCAGCTTCGTCGGGCCGAACTCCCGCTTGAACACGAGGCGGAAGGATTTCTTACGCGTCAGGTTGAATCCGCGAAAGGCGTTGCCGTAGATCTTCAGCCCGGAATCGATCTGGAAGGCCGTCGTCCCATCGGTGTTGATCCATTCGACGGACACCGGTCTTTCCTCTTCGCTCCAGGGATTCGAGTAGATTCCTTGTGCCCCGAACAGATTGTCCATGGGCGTCACGACGGACATCGTCGGGATGGACTGCAATGCCGCCCTTATCTGCGTGCGATACAGGGTGCTGTTGACGATCTCCGGGTCCATCTCGTAATCCGCGGCGGTGCCGTTCCAAGTGGTCGGGAAGCCCGCCGGCTTGGCCGGTTGATTCGGGACCTGGTCGATCCGAATGAGCGTGTGCGTCTCGACCGGGCTGCTCATCCAGCCGGGCTTGAACGCCGCGGCGCGAACGCACGTGGTGGCGGCGATGGTGAGCGGCGAACCATACACCTGCCCGTTGGCCTCGGTGGGCGCGGCGCCGTCGAGGGTGTAGCGAATCACAGCCCCTGGCGTCTCGCACGACAAGGCCAAGCTGATCGGTCCCGTGTAGAAGCCGCGTTCGCTGCTGAACTGCGGGCGGGCGACGACATCCACCGCCCCGGCCGTGTTGGCCCGGCCCGGCGTCGCCGTCGAGAAATACTGCGGGACGAGCACATCGCCGGACGCGGATAATTCCGGCGAAATGAAGAACGCGTCGTTGTCTTTGTTGTTGTTGAGCCCCTGGATCGCCAGGACGTTGCGTCCCTCCCGCAGAAGATCCGCATGGGCGGAGATGTCGAGCGAGAGCGGCGTGCTCACCAGCGTGTCGACGCGGTCGCTCGCTGCGGCGGAATTCCACTGCGGAACGCCCGCGACGTTGTCCCGGCCCACTTCCACGCCGTTGAGCCAGGCGACGAAGCCGTCTTCATATCGAACCTGCAGGAGCATCGAGTCGAAGAAATCCGTGTCGTCGGCCTCGAACTCGACTCGCGTCCAGAGCGAGGCGTTCTTGCCCAGCATCTCGGTCCGCAGGGCGTTGTTGGCCTCGCTGCCGAAACTCACGTTGTCGAACACCGCGGCGCAGGAGTCCGCGTCCTTGTGGGCCGTCACGCACAGGCCGATATAGGCGTCCTGTCCCATGTTGATCGTCTCGCTGCCCTGCTGGGTCCACGTGACGCCGTCCGGGGAGTGATACCCGGTGAACACGTTGCGGCGTCTGGTGATTCGGAGCCAGTAGGGAGCGGTCAGGCTGTTGCCCTGATTGGAGGCCGTGGTTCCGTTGACCACGGTCCGCCGCTGGAACGCGGTCCCGCTCGTCGGCGAGATCGCCTCCATCGCATGCCGGGAGCCCGCCGTGAGCGTCTCGCGAATCATGACGCCGGCCTTGGCCCAGGCGTTCGTATTGACCATGCCTACGACTTTGACAGTCAGCTCGCCGTCGCCCTTGAGCGGCATGTAGAGGAAATAGAACGAGTCGGAGGTCCCGCCGATGTCGGCGCCGCCGCCGAAGACCATGAGCACGCTCGCCCCCTGCGGAGCGTACCCGCCGGGAATCGAAGGGTTGCCGACATCCCGCCCGGCCATTTGCGAGGTTTGGGAAAAACCCAGGCTGGATTGCGACGTGGGCCAGTCGCCCGCGTTGAAATCCAGGGCGGTCCAGTCAAGACCCGCGTCCGCGGCCGTCGGGACGTGATAGGACATCGTGGACGCCGGGGTGACAAGCTGGGCCGAGCACGGCGTCAGTCCGTACGAGATGTTCGGCAGTTGAGCCGGATAGGCCGGGCTGTATTCGCTGGCGATAGTGCGGCCGTCGGATTTCACCAGGGCCAGGTATCCGCCGTCGGCGCTGAGCTTGAAATTCGTGTGCAGTTGGCCGCTCGTGCGGTTCTTGCCCGAGGCGAAGACGACCAGATACGCGTCGGGCCCGATCCGCGTGCCGGCCGGGAACTGCCACTGCGTGAGTTCGTCGGGGTCGTCCGTCAGATACCAGCCGCCCAGGTCGACCGCCTGAGCCGTCGGGTTGTACAGCTCGATCCAGTCCGACGAGTCGCCATCGGCGTCGAGAAGCTCCCCTTCGCTCAACGGCGCGGTGCTGGCGTTGCTCGCCATGAACTCATTGATCACCGGCCCCGTGGAATTGGCCCCCATCGCCACAGATCCAAGAAGGCAAAGCAATACGGACAGTGACTTCAATCCCATGAGGCAAGCTCCTCCGATGCGTCGACGCCTTGCGAGTCCCAGGCCCACCCCCTTTGGGGCTCGTACGAGCGGCGACCGTATCCGACTCATTGCTACGTGACTCACACTCCATACAAACATATCGACCGAATGTCAGGACAAGTCCCGGAAATCGGCCCATGTTATTGTAGCACTCCCCGCCCCTCGGGTCAAAACGTTATCGGTCCCGGCGAGTACATGTCCGCTTATCTGTGCGAGCGATGGCCGCACGGACCGTTTGACCTGCGTAAACACGGAACTCCAAACAGGATAGGCAGCCGGACTCTGCCGACCGCAGCTACGCAGGCATTGTGGGCCGGCCGCATCCGCGGCGTGCGTTTGTCGCTTTATGGGTACCAGCGGAGGGAGCGGGGGTGGACCTGAGACAAAGCATGGACCATCCGTCGGTGACGAAAGTCCCTCAGTCGAGGATGGCTCCGAAAGAGCCCATCGAGAGGTCTGCAATGTGGCGAGCTTCAGGACGAGCACGGGCGGCTGATGGCTTTCTGCCCCCCCCCGCCGGTACCCGCAAAGCGATAAACGCACCCCTCGAATTCATCGAAACACCCGCGCCTCTATGAAACCGCAAGAACGGTCATGCATGCGGCCCCCGAGTTGTCCTTGGCGGCGCTTGCCCGGCCGGGCCGACGGCGGTATAATGCTGCGTTCTCCTGTTCGGCCCGGTCCGAGAGCGCGTGGGCCCGCGGGAGAGCACCGTGAGAACCAAGGAAGGAGAACGAAAGAACGGCTGAAAGACGAATCCCGTCCTGCCTTCTTTCCTTCCACCCTTCCCACCTTCTGTATTAGATACGGGGTACCGATGAGCACACAGATCATTGAGCAGCTCAAGCAGTTGAGCCGGGGAACTGTCGAAATCTACACGCAGCAGGAGCTGGGCCAGAGGCTCGCGGAGGCCGCTCAATCACGCCGGCAGATGCGAATCAAGCTCGGCCTGGACCCGACGAGCCCCGACATCCACCTCGGCCACACGGTCGTGCTCCGCAAGATGCGGCAGTTCCAGGACCTCGGCCACAAGGCCGTGCTGATCATCGGCGACTACACCGCCCGCATCGGCGACCCCACCGGCCAGAACACCACCCGACCCATGCTCTCGCCCGAGCAGATCGAGCGGAACGCCAAGACCTATTTCGAGCAGGCCGGCAAGATTCTCGACACTTCGACCGATAAGCTCGAGGTCCGCCACAACAGCGAATGGCTCGCGGATCTGCGGCTGGCGGACATCATCCGCCTGGCCGGCAATATGACGGTCGCCCGCATGCTCGAACGCGACACGTTCGAGATCCGCTACAAGAAAGGCGACCCGATCGGCGTGCACGAGTTCCTCTATCCGCTCATGCAGGGCTACGACTCGGTGATGGTCCGCAGCGACGTCGAGCTCGGCGGCACGGACCAGACCTTCAACAATCTCGTCGGCCGGGATCTCCAGCGGGTCAACGGCCAGCCGCCGCAGATCGTCATCACCAGCCCGATCCTCGTCGGCCTCGACGGCGTGCAGAAGATGAGCAAGTCCAAGGGCAACTACGTCGGCGTCACCGACGAACCCTCGAACATGTTCGGCAAGGTCATGAGCATCACCGACGCCATGATGGCCAACTACTACACGCTGCTGACCGACCTGCCCGCCGAACGGATCGCCGACCTGACGAACCCGAGCGTCACGCACCCGAAAGAGGCCAAGGTCCTGCTGGGCAAGACGATCGTCGCCCAGTTCCACGGTCAGGGGGCCGCGGACGCCGCCGCTGCGGAGTTCGACAAGATCTTCGCCAAGGGCCAGCTCCCCGACGATATGCCGGAGGTCGCCCTGCCGGAAGCGCCGATCACGATCAAGAATCTGTTGACCCTGTGCAAGCTGGTCGAGACCGGCGGCGAGGCCAAGCGGCTCTGCGCCCAGGGCGGCGTGACGGTCGACGGTCAGAAGGCCGCCGATCCGAACGCGGAGATCGCGCCGCGAGACGGCATGGTCGTTCAGGTCGGCAAACGCCGATTCGCGAAGCTGCGGGTCAAGTGACAAGAAGGATGCACGGGCAGGCACGGACGTTCACAGACCGGCACGTCCGTGAGGGTCGGTGTCGGTCCGTGTCCAGGGGAGAACCCAAGGAATGAAAAAGAGCAGAAGAGCATTCATCGTCGCCGGGCTCCTTGCCTCGGCCTCCTTTATCGGAATCGGCTGCCGCAGCGAGTCAGTCCGCCCGCAGTCGCCGCAGACGCTTCGCGTGCTCACGTACAACATCCATCACGGCGAGGGCACAGACAAACAGTTCGATTATGAGCGGCTCGCGAACGTCATCAAGAATCTCAAGCCGGACATCGTCGCATTACAGGAAGTGGATCGCGGCACGGAGCGGGCTTCCGGCGTCGACCAGGCCAAGCTCCTGGCGAGGCTCTGCCACATGCATTACGCCTTCGGCCAGGCCATGCCGCACCAGGGCGGGCAGTACGGCGACGCCATTCTCTCGCGCTTTCCCATCACAAAGACGGTTGTTCACCCACTGCCCTACCAGCTCGACCTGGAGCCGCGAGCGGCCGTCGAGGTCGAGATCCAACCGGCGGGCCTCGGGCCGATCTCCTTCGTCGACACGCATTTGTGCCACAAGAGCCAAGAACTCCGCATCCAGCAGACCCAGCGGCTCAGCCAGTTGTTTCCCTCGGAGAAGGGAAATCCCGTGATCTTGGCGGGCGATTTCAACTCCCGGCCCGGCAGCGATCCCATGAACGTCCTGCTCAACGCCGGCTGGATCGACGCGGTCTCGCCCCACTCCGTGATCGACTACGTTCTGGTCCGCCGATGCGATCCGTGGGAGGTCAAGGATATAACCATCATCGAGGAGCCCGTCGTCTCCGATCACAGCCCGGTCCTCGTCGTATTACAATGGCGAAACGGCAATTGAGGAGTGTAGGGTGCGTATCACGCACCGTCTCTTCTTCGCATATGATTCAACCGCAGACGGAGCGGTGCGTGATACGTACCCTACGAAACACGTCCGGTAGGTAATCTTAGATCAGCATGAGCACAGACGACCGATTCAATAGCAGCGATCAACCGCCGCAGAAGCGGGCCCGCCGTCCGCGGTACAGCGGCACGCACCCGAGGAACTACGCCGAGAAGTACAAGGAGCACGATCTCCAGACGTACCCCGAGATGGAGGTCCATCTGCGGGCCAAGGGCAACACGCCGGCAGGCACCCACGTGCCCATCCTCGTCGAAGAAGTCATGGAACTCCTGAGACCTGCTCCCGGCGAGATCGTTGTCGACTGCACACTTGGCTACGGCGGCCACGCGTCCGAATTCCTCAAACGAATCGGCCCCGCCGGCAGACTGATCGGCCTGGATATCGACGGCGCCGAGCTGGAACGCACGTGCAAGCGGCTTTCTCAAGATGGGGCGCCCGTGAGCTGCCATCGCAGCAATTTCGCGGGGATCGCCAAAGTCCTGCAACAAGAGAACCTCGCCGGGGTCGACGTGATCTTCGCCGACCTCGGCGTCTCCAGCATGCAGATCGACAATCCCGAGCGGGGCATGAGCTATAAGCACGAAGGACCGCTCGACATGCGGATGGACGACCGTCTTCAACGGACCGGCGCCGACCTGCTGCGTGCGCTCTCCGAACAGGGCCTGTCCAAGGCCCTCTCGGAACTCGCCGACGAACCTGACGCCGAAAAGATCGCCCATCGAATCGTCGAGCAGCGGACCAAGCGACCCATCACCCAGACCTCGCAACTCGTGCAACTGGTCTTCGACGCCAAGCGATTGACGCCCGAGACCTGGCGACAACAACGCGACAGACTCGGTTCGCTCCACCCCGCCGCCCGCACGTTCCAGGCCCTGCGGATACTGGTCAACGACGAGTTCAGTGCCCTCAAGGCGTTTCTGCAGAAAGCCCCCCTTTGCCTGAAACCGGGCGGTCGAATCGGCGTCATCAGCTTCCACAGCGGCGAGGACCGGCTCGTCAAACACGCCTTTCGCGAGGGATACCGCGCCGGCATCTATGAATCCACGGCCCGCGAGGTGATCGTGCCGGGCGGCCGAGAGATCCGTGAGAATCCCCGCAGCGCGTCGGCCAAATTCCGCTGGGGGATCGCTCGCTCAACTTCTCCATCGTGATGAAGTAGGTTTCCGGTGGGGCAAGCCCCACCCTACAACGACGCATTGCTTCGCGATCCCGCAGCAGAAATGTCACCGCTCCGGACGGTTCCTGTAGTGCAGTTGGATGAGACCCGAGGCGTAGTCGGTGCTCTCCAGAAGCTCCAGGCGATGCTCCGGCAGCGGGCCCTTGAACAGCGGAATCCCGTCGCCGAGCACGAGGGGCACGATCGAGACGATGTACTCATCGATCAGTCTGTGCTCCATGAAGCTCGCGACGAGGTCGCCGCCGCCCGCCAGCCACAGCATGCGGACGCCGGCCGAATCCAGCCCGCGCACGAAATCAACGGGGCTCTGACTCGTGAGAGTCACGTCATGCGCGGCGGCCTCCAGGGGGCGACGCGTGAAGACGAACACCCGCTTGTCGGGATAGGGCCATTCCTCGAAATCCAGGACCTGCTCGTACGTCCGGCTGCCCATCGCGATGGCGTCGACGCCGGCGTAGAAGTCCGCGTAGCCGTAGTCCGTCTCCTCGTCGTTGACGATGGACAGCCAATCAACGCTGCCGTCGGCCTTGGCGATGTAGCCGTCAAGGCTCGCGGCGATGTACAGGATGACTGCCGACATGGTTGTCGCTCCTTACGGCGGGTTCTGCCGCCGATGTCATTGGGCGCCGCGCAGCAACACAGGTCCCGCATCGACTTTCACGCGGAAGAGGCTGTAGGGTTTCTCTCGAAGGTCCTTCACCTCGGCGACAGTGAACTCGACGGAATCGCCCCACCGCGGGAAGTTGACGAAGATGCGTCCCTTGGGCGAGACCGTGACGCCTGTCAGCATCGGGCCATCGAACGTGGCCACCAGTTCGATCTTCCCCGCCGGCTCGGCCGTCGGCAGCTTCCGCTCGTTCCCGACCGCGACGCCCACGAACCCCGCCACGCACGCCGCCAGCGCAACTCTCCCAACCCATGCGATCCGATGCATACTGGTCCCCGTTCTTTCACCTTGTTTCGAGATTTCGCAGCCTCCGGCATCCTAGGACCACCTGCCCCTGGGGCTCAATAGGAG
>JBDKUU010000415.1:0-2887 GCA_039679525.1 Phycisphaerales bacterium
TGGCAGCGGCCGAACCCCGGTCGAGCCCTACGCCTTCTGGAGCAACGCCGCTCCTAGTCTTGGCCTGGGCATCGACGCGCGTCTGAAAGACCTCGACTACCCCGCCCTGCGGGGTCTGATCGGCCAGTGGCGTCAGGTCTCGCCGGACTACTACGGCGACTTCTATCCGCTGACGCTCTGGACCCGCGACAACACGGTGTGGATGGCCTGGCAGTTCGACCGCCCGGAGACAGGCGAGGGAATGGTCCAGGCATTCCGCCGCCACGAAAGCGATTACGAATCCGCTCGCCTGAGATTGCAGGCTCTGGATGCGAACGCCAGCTACAGCCTCACCGATCTCAACACAGGCAGCCAGCAGTCATGCGCCGGTCGAGACCTGATGGAAAAAGGCCTTCTCATCACGCTCGCCGAGAAGCCCGCCACAGCGGTTCTGGCTTATCACAGACTCCCTTGAGAGCGGATGCGGCTTTTCTCCTCCCGGGATGCAGAATAAGCCTCGTCCGTAGCGGTCCCCCTATCGGGTATAGTCGGGAAAGTCGCAGAGTCCTGCGTCCTGATGGACTTGCGCAAAGGGGGATAGGCATATGACGGAAAAGCGAGATTACGATACGCACGTCCATCGGAGCATCACCATCCTCAGGCCGCCCGAGGAGTTGTTCCGCGAATGGCGGGCCGTGGAGACGCTGGTCGGCTTCATGGAGGGAGCGCAGCAGGTGGACGCGCTGGACGACAAGCGGTCCGCGTGGGAGGTCGAGATGCCCGGGATGGGGCTTCAGTCCTGGACCGCCGAGATCACCGACGAGCGAGAGAGCGAATTCATCTCCTGGCGAACCGTCGGCCCCACGCGATTCGAGCACGAGGGAACTGTCAGCTTCAAACCGGCGGCCAACGGGCAAGGCACGGAAGTCACACTGGAGATCCGCAGCCGCGTGCCCGGCGGTCCGGCGGCCGCCACCGCCGCCAAAGCCCTGGGCCAATCGCCGGAGGACTATGTCATCAAGACGCTCCGGAACTTCAAGCAGCTCATGGAGACCGGGGAAGTCGCCACGAACACCGGACCTTCCGGACGTAGGCGGATCACGACCGGAGTCCTTCCGAAGGTCGCGGCCGGGATGGGCGCGGGCATGCTCCTGACGACGCTGTACCTTCGCAGCCGAGTCGCCCGCAGGAGCAAAGGAGGCAAGTCATGAAAGCCACATGCTGGCAGGGAAAGGGGTCGGTCGACGTGCAGGACGTGCCGAACCCCTCGATCGTGAATCCGAAAGACATCGTTATGCGGGTCGCCGACACGACCCTCTGCGGGTCGGACCTGCACCTCTACGACGGCGTCATCCCCTCCATGAAGCGAGGCGACATCCTCGGCCACGAGCCGGTCGGTGAGATCGTCGACGTGGGCCCCGAGGTGAAGAATCACCACATTGGAGAACGCATCGTCGTCTCCTCGGTTATCGGCTGCGGCCAATGTTACTATTGTCAGCGGCAGGAATACTCGCTCTGCGACAACTCCAATCCCAACGGCTGGATGCAGGAGAAACTCTACACGTATCCGACCGCGGGCATCTTCGGATACTCGCATCTCTTCGGCGGGTACCCGGGCGCCCAGGCCGAGTACCTCCGCGTGCCCTATGCGGACGTGGGAGCCTTCGAAATCCCGGAAGGGGTCACGAACGCGCAGGCGGTGGCGATCTCCGACGCGTTTCCCACCGGCTTCATGGGAGCCGACCTGTGCGGCCTGCAAGGCGGAGAAACGGTGGCCGTATGGGGAGCCGGACCCGTGGGGCTATTCGTCATGAAGTCGGCGTGGCTGCTGGGCGCCGGTCGCGTGATCGCGATCGACACCGTGCCGTACCGGCTGGCCTTCGCGAGGAAGAACTGCCAGGCCGAAACCCTCAACTTCGACGAGGTCGACGTCACCGAGGCGCTGAGAGAAATGACGGGCGGCCGCGGGCCCGACTGCTGCATCGACGCATGCGGCATGGAGGCCCACGGGACCAGTCCCCTGCTGGGAGCCTACGACTTCGCCAAGCAGTCGCTCAAGCTGGAGACCGATCGCGGACACGTCATCCGGCAGATGATCGAAGCCTGCTGCAAAGGCGGCACGATCGTCGTCATGGGCGTATACGCGATGTTCGTGGACAAGTTCCCGCTGGGGGCCGCGTTCAACAAAGGCCTTCACTTCCACATGGGCCAGCAGCACGGCCCCAAGTACATTCCTCGCCTGTTCGAGTACACGCGAGAGGGCCGGATCGATCCGAGCTTCTGTTTCACGAATCGCTACACCCTCGATGACATCCCGGAGGCCTACGCGACCTTCAAGAACCGCACGGAGAACTGCGTGAAAGTGCTGGTCGAAGTCGCCTGATCTCAACCACCACAAGGGCCCAATTCTGACGCCCTGTCCGTGCAAGTCCGTGCCTCCTTCCTTTTCCCTTCCCTCAAAAATCATCAAAAAAGGACGAACCGGTAACACAACGGTAACACCCAGGGACGAAAGTACGCTTGTTCGAGAGTTGTTATCCGGCGAAACCGCTTTTGATAAGGAGTGCAGCCATGAGAGCGTCGACGAAGTTCCTGATCGGGGTGTTGCTGCTGGCGGCCGTCGCGGCCCCGGCGGCGTACGCCAAAACCGCAGCCGAGTTGCTCAGCGAGGGCCTCTACGCCGACGAGGTCGAGGGCAACCTCGACAAGGCCATCGGCATCTACCAGCAGGTCATCGACGACACCTCCGCCCCCAAGAATCTCGTGGCTCAGGCGCTGTACCGCCAGGGCAACGTCTATCTCAAGAAGAAACAGGACACAGAAGCCCGCGCCGCCTTCACGAAGCTGGTCAACGATTACAGCGACCAGACGGACATCGTCGAAAAGGTCAAGCCCATCCTGGAGGAAC
>JBDKUU010000416.1:0-23467 GCA_039679525.1 Phycisphaerales bacterium
AGCCGATCTCGAGGACCTTCTTGCCGTTCCACCGTTCGAACTCGGCGAATCGGGGGATGTGCGGCTCCACGAGGTACTTGCGAGCCTCGACCTCCTCGAAGTATTCGCGGGTCCCGACCTCCTTAGGTGAGTGCCGGATGTTGCACGGCCGGGCGTCCCAGTACCGGCGCACGTCGTCGACCGTCCTGGTGCAAAATGCCTGCGCCAATGTCATACGCGATTCTCCCAGAAGACTGCTCGGCCGTCCCGAACGCCCGGTAGGCGAACTTCCTGAAGACGGCGTTCCGATAGATGCGCCAGCAGTCGATCAAGACCGGCAGAGGCCCCGCCCGATCTTCCAGCCGGCCGATATCCAGTTGACTGTACTGCGGCCACGGCGTCAGCATGATCACCGCGGAGGCATTCGCGACCGCCTCGTACGGGCAGTCGCAATACGTGCCCCGCCCTCCGAGAGCTTCCGCCGCGCTGCCCAGGGCCTTCGGATCGTGCATCCGAACGATGTATCCCGAATCGAGAAGCCTCCGGGCCAGCATGACGGGCTGGGATTCCTCGACGATGTGAGTGCCCGGCTTGTAGGACAGGCCCAGCAGGGCCACCGTCGATCCGGGCAGGACGTACTCGCTGACCATCGCAAGCAGCCGGTCCACGATTTCCCGGTTCACTTCCACCACCCGAGGGCTCAAGTGCGCCCGAGTCCCGGCGTCTTCGGCGCATCGCTGGAAGGCCAGGTTGTCCCGCGGAAAACAGGGACCGCCGAAGCCGAGCCCGCCTTTGAGGTACTTGCGTCCCACCCTCGCGTCGGCCCCGATCGCGGTGGTCACGACGTCCACGTCCGCTCCCGGGATTCGCTCGCAGATCGCCGCCAGCTCGTTGGCGAAGCTGATCTTCATCGTCACGTAGCAGTTGAGGCTCAGCTTGGTGATCTCGGCGTTCGTCAGATTCATCACGGCGTAGCAGGGGTCGCTCTCGACGACGGACGAATACAACTCCCTTGCGACCTGGCCGGACCGATCGTCGGAGGCCCCGATCAGCAGCAGGTCGGGATGAAGAAAGTCGTGGATCACCGAGCCCAGCGCCACGAACTCGGGATTGTACAGCAGCCCGAAATCCCGGCCACACACTTTGCCGGTCATCGACTCCAAGGCGGGCTTGAAAACCCGTTCGGACGTGCCCGGCATGACCGTGGAGACGACGCCCACAATGTGAAATGTGTTCTTGGCCCGCAGCGACGGCGCGATCTTCGCCAGAACCGCCTCGACGGATGCGTTGGAGAACCGCCCGTCCGGATTGCTCGGCGTGGGGACCGTGATCATCGTGATGTCGCTGCTCCGCAGCGCGTAGGCGTAGTCCGTCGTGAATTCCATGTTGCCCCGGCACCGGTCCAGAAGGTCCGCCAGCCCCGGTTCATCGACAGGACACCGGCCCGCGTTCAAGGCATCGACGTGCGGCTCGTTGGAGTCCACGCCGATCACGCGGTGCCCCTTCCCCGCGAAGCACGCGGCCGAGCAAAGCCCCAGCTTGCCCAGGCCGATGGAGGAAATCGTGAGTCGCCGATTCGTGGTGGAGAACGAATGATCTGCCATAGTCGCTAACCCGTATTTCAACGATCCATTCGATAGACGCCGACGACCCGCTTGACCTTGCGCAGTTGCTTGAGCCGGCTCTGCACGTCGGCTTGTTCGGCCCGCAGCATCAACGTCAATTCGTTGTACGACCGCGTCAATTCACAACGCCGATCCTGCGGGATCGCCGCCGCGCCGCCATCCCGCCGAACGATGCTGTCCACAATCCCATTCGCCTGTTCGCCCAACTGTTCGACCCGAGAGAAGTTGCCTTCGCGACCGGCCGCCAGTTGTCTCTCCAGCAGTCGGCACAGTCGCATCGCCAGCTCCTCGACCGCTTGACCGGCGTCCTGACTGTGATCGTATTCCATGGTCATGCCCGTCCCGCCCCGGCCAACGTGTGTTCGACCTCCTCGAGCAGGTTCGTGGCGTCCTGGTTCGCCGGCTCCAGCGCCAGCAGATCCTGCAACATGCCCTTGGCCTGATCGGTGTGGCCGTCCTTGAGGTACAGGGCCGCCAGCGCGAACATCACGGAGGTGTCGCCCGGATGCATCTGGAGGTACACCTGGAGATAGTAGATCACCCTGGCGAAAGAGCCCATCTCGCATGAGACCTGAAACATGCCCAGCAACGCCGTGATGTTGCTGCTGTCCAGCTCGAGCGATTTCATATAGAGATCGAACGATTGCGGGAAATCCCGGCGTTGTTGGGCCACCATCGCCAGGCCGGCGTAGGCCTTCGCGCACCGCGGATCCAGCCGGCAGGCGACGCGAAACGCGATCTCCGCGTCTTCGAACTTCGCCACCTGGAGGGCCGCGACGCCCAGCCCCACGTAAGGGCCCGGCTCATCGGGTCCCAGCGAGGCGGCTTTCTCGTAACAACGATGGGCCTGGCTGTAGTTGCCGACGGACGTGTAACAGTCCCCCAGTTCCTGCAGCACCTCATAGTGCTGAGTCAACTTGTGCTTCTCGATCTCGTTGGCGTTCATGCTATCCATAGTGGTTGCAGTCCTAAACTCCCCCACGGGTCTGCTGTTGTTGCATCAGGGCTTCCCCGCGCACCGGCCTGGGGCAAACGGGACCCGCCAGCCACTGCTCGGCTTCGCGGAGAAGGCCGATCGCCCCGGTGAAATCCCGCTCCTGTCGGCGCACCTTGGCCTCGAGCAGCAGCGTGTCGATCGCCGGGCGGAGTTGATTGACCTCCCGACTCAACCGGCCGGCCAGAGCGCGATTGCCCGCCTCGAAGTACGCCCGGGCCGCCGTCGTCTTCATCCATAGCTCATTGCCGTACTGCCGGCCCATCTTCTCGAACAACCGGGCCGCCAGTTGCCAATCGCCTTCCGCCTCGGCCGCCTTGCCCTGCCGGAGCAATTCATCGAATTGGAAAGGAAGCTCCTCGGGCCTCGGACTTCGCACCCGAACACCGCAGGCCGCCAGAGAACTCTCGATCGACAGGTGCGGATGGGCGGTCCTGGCCTGCAGCAGGTCGGACCGCCGCACGACGCCCCCCCACCGGCTTTGCTTGCCGTCTCCCAGCAGGAATCCTTCGCGATTGTCGCCGTTGTGGAGGATCGCGTGCACCGCATCCTCGACCCACATGTCCTCGACGGTCAGCCCGGCCGGGACGACCGCCACGTACCGCCCCTCGGCTCTGTGCAACGCGACGTCCACCCGCTCCTCCACGGAACTGTGCGGATCGACGGGCACGCACACCACGTTGGGCATCTCGATGTCCAGCCTCGCCAGATCCGCCGGCGGAAGCGGCAGGTAGAGTCGATAAGGATAGAACGTGTGCCGCCACACCCGCATGAGCGTCTGCCCGACTTCGTGATCCAGCCGGTCCAGGGCCATGATGATGGACAGCTCGTCCATCTTGGGCCAGGGCTTGGGCGGGCTCTTCGTCCGAATCGCCAGCACGTTGCGGAGATAGTCCTCGGAATCCCTTCGCCGCACGTCGGAGATGCGATCCGAGTTCTTGAGCGGGCAATAGAACTCGCCCGTGATCGACAGGACGTGATGAAAGTCCGAGAAGAACGCGGTGCGGCGATTGATGTCCCAGTCGATCAGGATGTTGAGGTCCTCGCTGTAGGGGCCCGTTTTCTCCAGTAGGTCCCGGCGGTGCATCAGCGACACGTGCAGAACGTGGTTGAAGTACAGCATGAGGAACCTGTCGTAATCCCGGCTGATCTCCACGTGTTTGCTCAGAACGACCCGCTCCCCGCCCGGACGGACCTCGCAATAGACGCGGTACAGATCGCTGTACGCCGCCTGGCAGTCGGTCTGCGTCTCGAGGGCGCGGACCAGCGTCTCCACGTGGTTGGGATACCATGCGTCGTCGTCGTCCAGATAGGCGACGTATTTGCCCTGGGCCTGGGCCAGCGCCTCGTTGAGCGAGCGGGGCTTGCCGCGGTTTTCCTTCCTGTCGATGAAGACGATGCGGGGATCACGAAACGAGCGAACCACGTCGCCCACGTCTTCTCCCCCGTCGCGGATGACGAAGACCTCCAGGTTGCGGTGCGTCTGCGCCAGGGCACTGGCCAGAGCCCCGCCCAGGTACCGGCGCCGATTGAACGTCGGCATCAGCACACTCACCAGAGGGCCCTGACGGCTTTCCCCGCCGGGATAAGGTCGATCTGTCGTATCTGCGAAACAGTCTGTCATCGTGCGTGCAACCGCGGACTTTCAGGGCAACGCCCTTCGCACCTCGCGCACCGGCCGGCGAACCGGGGTTTCACTCGACGCATCCCGCGGGGCGCGTCCCGGCCGGGATTGGATTTCGGTTTCGATCTGCTGGAGGATCCCGTTGACTCGGGACAACTGCTGATCGAGCGGATATCGCTGCTCCACGAAGCGGCGGTACTGCTCCGGTTCGTATTCTCGGGCCAGCACCTGCTCGCAGAACTGCTCGGCGATGTTGAACAGGTACGCCGACGGAAAGAGCTTGTCGGCGCCCGGGAAGTTGTGAATGATGGGCTTGAGCCCGCAGGCCATCCCCGCCAACAGGGCCTCGACCTGGTTTTCCCCGATGCCGCAGGCGACGATGTAATGCTTGTCGCTGAGCCAGCAGTTCAGTTCGCCGTACGACGGCTCGAACGTGACGACGTCGGTCAGGTTCAGCGTGCGGACCATGTGGCGGACATACTGCTCCAGAATGGGGCTCTCGAACGTCCCCGCGAACGACAGGCGGTATCCCGGGTCGAGGTAATGCAGCTTCTGCATGCACTGGACCAGGAACGCCGGATTGGCCTGCATCGTCAGACATCCGATGCAGGCGAGATTCTTGCCGCGATCCCGCCGACGAAGCGTGTAGCGGCGGAGATTGACTCCGTTCGGCACGACGACCAGCCGCGTGCGGTTGCGGATATCCGGCACCTGTTCCACCAGGGTCTCCTCCACGGCCGAGCTGCCGATCTGGACCAGGATGCTGACGTTCTCCCAGCACACGTCCTTGGCCCACCGGTCGCATAGGTCCGACCGCCGCACGCTGATGATGATCCGGGAATCGTCCCCCAGCCGCGAAGCTTCCACGGCCATCGGGCCGCCCCCGTCAAACCAGGCGACGTCGCTCCACCGCAACAGGTTGGCCATCTCCTCGTGCGAAGCGTCGGACTCGAAAGTCGAACGCGAACCCCGCCCGGAGGCCGCCGACGCGGGGTCCTGATAGTATTCGGTCTGGAACCGTTCCTGCACGAATTCGCAGATCTCGGCGAGCACGCCGTCTTCGCCGCCGCCGGCGCGAAAGAAAGCCACTTTCGGCCGTTTGCTGCGGATCACGTCGAGCATCGGCTTCAGAACCTCCTGCTCGGGCCACAGCCGGCGGGAGCGGAGCAGCACGTCGACCGCCTGGCCCACCTTCCTTTGGTCCAGAAGCATCGTGGCCGTCCGGTTCAGCACCTCGACGCTCAGGATGCCCATCTGTTCCATCGTATCGAACAACGGCAGGACCTCGGAGGCCCGTCCGCCCGCCAGGTAGGCCTCCACCAGGTTCCACACGATCTCCGCGCTGTCGCACTTGATGCTTCGCGCCTTGACCAGGCAGCCGATCGCGTCTTCGGTGTGCCCCAGGCAGTGCAGGATCGCGCCGGCGTCGTTGAGGGCCTGCGGATCGTTCGGCGCCGCGCGCAGGTGCTCGCGAATGCAGTTGAGCCCCTCCTGATGTTTGCCGGCCGAGGCCAATTCCAGCCCTCGTTGGTAATGGTTCAAACCCATCTGAGTCGTCATCCCTTGTGCTCCCTTCTTGGCAACTGTCACAGGACGATCATAATCCGCCGGAGTACTGCAAACCGTATGCCGTCCCGTGAAACAGAGGCGGGAATCGTCCTGCCACGGCGGCCCTGCGCCCCGCTGGATAGAAATCAAACGCCGCCGTATGCAAACCAGTCAGCCCCCACGCCGGCTCTCGTGCGTCACCGCATGAAGTCCAGAAGCGACATGCTCATGAGATTGCCCGCCACGGAAAGGGACATCTCATAGAGCACCTCCCGACGCGACAGATCGATGGTAATCTGGGCGATGTCGGCCTGTTGCAGCCGCGTCGTCTCGTCCTTGGTGTCGAACTCCATGTCCTCGAGGTTGTCGCTGAGGGTGTTGAGAAAGCCGACCTTCGAACCGGTGGACACCTCGGCCTGGATCAGGAGTTGTCGCACCTCCTCCACCCCATCGACGGACTCATCCACGTAGTTGAGCAGCTCCTGCGTGCTCAAACCCCGTTCGTTCTGCAGGAGATCCCTGAGGCTGATCAGGGTATTGAATACGTTGTAGGTGCCCGGAATCCGGACCAGCTCGACGCCGGTCTTGTTGATGCCGGTCGTGTCGACGTACAGGACGCGTCCCGTGCGGGAGTCCGTCACGGCCTGGTTGGCGTTTCCGCCGGCGGGCACCGTCACGAACGTGGCTCCGTCGTCGATCGAGATCCGGTAATTCGCGCCGGTCTTCTCCACGGTCAGCCAGACGTCGCCCTCCACGTTGGACGTTCCGGTCCCCGCGGCGGCCCCGCTGCCGCCCAGGAAGACGGGCGTCTGGCGGTCATCCACATGGAACACCTCCTCGCCCACGTGATAGCTCACGATCTGCAGACCCGCCGCCACGTCCACGTACCGGGCCGAGTCGCTTCCCTGGTATGTGACCGAGACGATGTTCTCACCGTCGCGTTCGACCGCGTAAGGGGCGGCGCTCGTATCGTTGCCGCCGAAGAGGTATTGACTGGCGTGCTTGGTGTTGGCCAGGGACACCATCTGCTCCAGGCTGCTGTTGAGCTTGTCGGCGATGCGTTTCTGGCCATCGGCGTCGTGGACGCCGCCGACGATCTGGGTCAGCAGAGTCAGGGTGGAGGCCAGTTCGGAGGACATATCCGAGATGAGGGTCGACGAGATCTCCAGGTTGCCGATCAGCTCGGTCACGTTCTCCTTATAGCTTTCCAGAGACCTCTGCTGGGAGTTGAGGCCCAGGAGTCGATAGGCGTCCGACGGGCCGTCGGATCCCCTGTTGATCCGATTGCCGCTCGACGCCTGCTCCTGCAACGTGGTGATCGCCTTGCCGTGCAGGCTCAAGGCGTAGGCGATGTTGTTGTAGATGCTGGTAAGTGATCCGCTCATGGTCGCCCCTTACACCATATCCATCAACGTGCTCATGGTCGTCTGGAGAGTCGTCAAGTATTTGGCCATCGCTTGAAACATCTTCTCGAAGATCATCATCTGGGCCGCTTCGTCTTTGATGTTGACCGAGCTGACGTCGCTGCGGCGGGTCTCCAGATTCTGAATCATCGCCTCGACGTTGGCCTGACGGGACTCCCGCAGATCGACTTCCTGGCCGATATTGGCCACAAGGCGATGGTAATATTCGCTCGGAGTCATGCCCATGAGGGTTTCCACCCCTTCATCCCGCATGGCGGCCAGCTTCAGGGCGGCCGTGTTGTCCGTCAGATCGGCGCCGTACGCTGTCGCGATCCGATCCGGCGCGTCGGCAATCTCGCTCGTCACCTGCATTTCATCGGCGCTGCCTCCCGAGAAGAACGTGTTGATTCCGGCCGCCGCGAGGAATCCCGACGTGTCGGTCGTCGCCAGACCCTGGGTCGTGAAGGAGTTCCCGGCGGCCAGATTCCCGCTGCTGACGGCGATCTTGATGCCGTTGTCGAGTTCCAGGACGTCGCCGGGGGCGTACCCCGCCCCAATATTCACCGTGCTGACGAGGTCCCCGTCCGAGTTGGTCACGTCGAGCCGCAGGGCGCCGTTCCCGACCGCCCCGGAGCCCGCGACCGTGAAGGTGAAGGTGTCGTTCTCCTGGCCGTTGTAGATGCCCGAAAATGTGATCGTGGGCGGCGAGCCGGCCGTGAGGTTCTTCGTCACCGGCTCGGCCAGGACCGCGGGGATGAAGTCGAACGTATATCCCATGTCGGCCACAATGTGCATGCGGGACGAGAGAATCGACGCGCTCAGGCCGGGGATCGCGTCGATCTTGGCCGCGATCGTCGTCGATGTGTCGGGGGACGCCCCGGAAGCATTCACGTCGATCGCATATCGCTTGACCGTGCCGGTCGCGGTGTCCGTCACGCGGACATAGAACTTCCCGTCCGTCACGCCTGCGTCCTCGCCGACCAGCGAAGCCGAATCGAGAGTGCCTCCGTTGATCTCCGTGAACGAACCGTCCACGCCCAGGCCCTGGACGTGCCATTGATTCACGCTCTCGATGATCGACGTCGCCAGAGTGTCCAACTCGGATTCGATGTCCTTGAGCATCTCGTTCTTCAGCGACATCAGCGCGCCGAGCCGTCCGCCCTGGACCGTCAGGCTCGCCCCGCCGCTCGTGTCGGCCGCCGAGATCCCCAGAGTGTGGTCTTTCTGAAGGCCGACCTGCACCTTGATGGACATCGCCCCGGTGACGACGGGCAGGCCGCCGATGGAAACATCGACGATGCCGTGTTCCCGTTCCTGCGTCTCGACGCTCGTCAATTTGCCCAGGTCGGCGATCAGGGAGTCGCGGTGGTCCCGGAGATTGTTGGCCTGCCCCTGGCTGATCTCGATGACCTGAATCTTGTTGTTGAGCTCGGCGATCTGCTCGCTCAGGGCGTTGATGGAATCGCCGGTGTTTTGAGCTTCCATCACGACCTGATCTTCGAGGCCGCTCAGGGACGTGCCGATGCGCCGAAACTCGTCGCACATGATCTCCGCGGAACTGATGACCTCGTTGCGCCACACCTTCTCCAGGGGGTGGGCGGCCAGGCTCCGCAGGGAGTCGAAGAACGTGTCGATCGTCCCGTTGAGGCCGCTGCCCTCGGCAAACTCGCCGAACGTCGTTTCCGCGGCGGTCAGGATGGAAAGCTCCTGCGTGATCTGCTCGTTGTTCGACTGCTGCTGCATGATCTCGGATTCCAGCAGCTTGTCCACCAGCCGGGTGACGCCCGCGATGTCCACGCCGGCCCCGACGGTGTTCTTCGCCATCTGGCCGTAGGTCGTCGGAGTGAGCTCCACTCTCTGGCGGTGATACCCTTCCGTCGAGGCGTTGGCGATGTTGTTTCCGATCACCTCCAACGCGGCGGACGCGGCATTGAGACCACTGAGTCCTATCGAGAAGTTCTGCATCTCTAAGTCCTGATCCGGCGGAAATCCATCCGTCAAAGCTGCATGTTCAACAAGGCCACGCCCGTCGGGTGTCTGGCGGCGCCGGTGGGGCTGTACGTCGTGCCCGTCTTGCCCGCCGGTCCGAGGAAGATGTGCAGCAGGGACCGGTTGAACCTCGCGCAATCCGCGACCAGCCGGCTGGTCAGAGCATGTTCGTGTTTGAGCCGGGCGACCAGCACTTTCAGTCTCGTCTGACGTTCCGCCACGGACGCCCGGTCCGGCCCCGCCAGCCGGGCCAGCAGGTCCGACAGCGTCAAATCGGGCTCAGGCAGGCCCAGATCCGCCGCCAGCTCGCGACGCAGTTCCTGCCGCCGGCATTCCGTGGCCGCGTAGGCCTGCCCCTGCTCGTGAATCTCCTCCAACAGCTTCTGGAGCGCCGCGTCGTCCCGCTTGACGAGCAGTCCGCGGAGGGAATCGAGGCGCAGAAGACTGGCCTCGATGTGTCGAATGTCCTCGTCGAGCACGGTCACCAACGCGGCCACTCGTGCCCGGGTCTCCGGGCCCCGTCCTTCGCGTCGGGGGTTCTTTTCCATCGTCGCCAATCCCATTCCTATAGTTCCTCGTCAATCGACGCCTTGGGGTCCGCGGCGCCGCCGTCCATCTGCTTGATCTGCTGGTAGATGTCTTTCCACAGTCCGAAGCCGCCCTTGTCGGCGACATCCTGAGCCAGGTACAACCAGAACATGCCCCGCACCTGCTGCGCCCCGCTGTCTTCTTCGTCGAAGCCGTTGTCTTCGATCGAGCTCTGCACCTGTTCGAACAGTTTCGTCAGAAGGACCGACTCGAAGTCCTTCCCGATCTTCTTTTCCTTCTCATCCTTCTGAAGGGGCGTTTCGGCGACGCCGGTGGCTCTCGGGGACTTCCCGGCCGCCGCATCCCCCCGCCGCGAAAGAGGCAACGCGTCGTAGGGAGTTCGCTCCGGAACCTCCGCCAGAGGCATCGACTTCGGCATTCCTATGGATTCCACGCCATCCATTCGACAGCTCCTACATCAGGATCAGCTTGGCCTGCAAGGCCCCGGCCTTCTTGAGCGCGTTGAAGATCGCGATCAGATCTCTCGGGGTCGCTCCGATCGCATTGAGCGCCTTGGCCAACTCCGACACGGTCACTGTCTTCTCCATCGGAATCAGGTAGGCGGTCTGCTCCTGCACGTCCAGCGAGGTGTCCGGGATCACCGCGGTCTCGGCGCCCTCGGTGAACGGCGTCGTCGGCTGAGAGACCTCCGCGGACTCTTTCACCTTGACCACCAGGCTTCCCTGGGCGATGGCCACGGAAGAGATGCCGACGTTCTCGCCCACCACGATCGTGCCGGTTCGCTCGTTGATGACCACGGTCGCCGGCATGTCGACAACCACCTCCTTGAGCGTGATCTCATCGATGAAGGGGATGATGCCCGCCGCGGTGATCTCCGGCGGCACCCCCACGCGGATCGCCCCGGCGTCGAGCACGAGCGAGATTCCGGGATGCGCCTTGTTGATCACGTCGCAGACCCGCTGGGCGGTCGTGAAGTCGCTGTTGCGCAGGGTCAGGGTGAGATATCTCAGCCCCGCCGCCTGCTCGATGAAGACCGCCAGTTCCGAACGCTCCACGATCGCGCCATCCGGGATTCGGCCGACGGTCTGATGGTTCTTGGAGAGGGTGGCCTGGTTGCCCGTGGCGGACCAGCCGCCGAGGGACACGCCGCCCTGGGCCACCGCGTACACCTGCCCGTCAAGCCCCCGCAGCGGCGTCGGCAACAGCATGGCCCCCTGGAGGCTCTCGGCGTCGCCGAGCGAAGAGACGTCGACGTCGATCCTCATTCCCTCGCGATCGAACGGGCCCAACTCGGTGGTCACCATGACCACGGCCACGTTCCCGCCCGTCAAGTCCCCCGGAGACAGGACCAGCCCGGCGTCCCGCAGCACATTGGTCAGCATCTGCCGAGACAACTGGGTCTTGTCGCCCGTCCCCGTCAGACCGACCACCAATCCGATGCCGGACAGCGGGTTGCTCCGAACACCCTGGATGTCGATGATGTCCTTGATCCGTTCGCCCCGCGCAACGCCGGCGGCGCCGAGAAACAGGAGCATCGCGACGAGGGGGAAAGCCGCAAATCTGGGATCACGCGTCATCCTGACAGACTCCACTGGAGAACAAGGTAAGAATCGATCACCAAGGCCACAGAACATCGAAGATCCGTCCCGCCCAGCCCGGCCGCGTGTACCCGGCCGAAACGCCGCTGTTCTTCGTGACGATGCGGAAATTGGCGACCTGCTCGCTCTTGACCGTGTTGTCGAAGGCGATGTCGCTCGGCCGAACGATGCCGCTGACTTCGATCGTCTGGATATCGCCCGCAATGCTGCGGTCGCGCGTGCCGGTGACGACCAGATTCCCGTTGGGCAGCACGTCGAGCACGACCACGCTGACCCGGTCCACGAAGCTCCGTTCGTCTTTGTAATCGGCCTTGCCCTTGAGGGCGTTGGTGCCCTGGGCATCCATCTGGAGCCCCGGAATGCTCGGGAGGATGTGGTTGATGTTCAACTTGCCGTCGAATTCGCTCGTCCGCTCCGTCTCCTTCTGAAGGTCCCGTTTGGCCTTGTTGTCCACCGTGCTCTCTTCAGAAATCTTGACCGTCAGGATGTCCCCGATCCCGCGCGCCACGTCGTCGCCGTACAGAGTCTGCATGTTCTTGTCGCGTTTGGCCCAGATCGACCCTGCGGACAGCGAATCCGCGAGGGCAAGCGTCAGAATCAACATTGCGAGAATTGCCGGTCTTCGGGTATTCATCGATTTCCTTTCGATAGTCGCTTCCTACAGCACCGGTTCGACGGTCCCGTCGGCGTTCACTTTGCACACGATGACGCGCGTCGAATCGGTGTTCCTCACTTTGACGTAGTCGCCGGTCCGGCCCTCCTGGAGGGCGGTGCCGACCGCCGTGATCGTCAGGCCCGGCCGGGCGATGCGGATGACGACAGACCGGTTGCGCTGGACCACGATCGGCGTCTGAGCGGCGATGAGCAGGTCCGCCCGCAACTCCGTATTCTCCGGCAGCTTGCGAACGGCGATGAGTCCGTACGGCGGTTGCCAGCCCGCAGGCTCGGGCTGATCGGACGCCACGGTTTCGATCTTCACGTCTTCCTGCGTCAGGACGGTCCCCTCGGAAACGTCCCGCGCCGTCACCGCGCGCCGAGTCTGATACTTCAGCCGAAACGAGAGATCCCGTGTGGCGATCTCATTCCCGTCGGCCGTGACCACGATCTGAACGGCGACGAGACCGCGAGACTGGGTCTTGCCGAACCGCGGCGTCACCTGGAGATCCGCCACGTTCTCCGATAGAACCACGTCCTTCGGTTTGGCCACGGAGATCGCCTCGCAGATCATCGGTCCCGGCGGATGTTGTCGCAGGAACGTGCGGCCGACTTCGACGAACTCATCCGAGCTGAGGACCCGGTGAAAACGACGGATCGCGACGGTTTCCGCTCCCGTGAGCCGCACCTTGTCGGCCGGGATGCCGCAGGAGGCCAGCCGGCTCAGAATCGTCGGCCGATCCAGCACCGCCCTCTGTCCCGGCATCGAGAGCCGTCCCAGGCCGATCTGCGCGGCCGCGGCCGCCTGCGACGGCTCGCCCCGCACGACGGCGATCTCGCCCAGGGTCAAAAGACTGCCCTGGACCGTCACCTCGCGGGGCAGATGAATCTGCAGCAGCGTCTGGGCCGACTCATCCGCTTCGCCGGCCGCTCCGAACAACGGCGTCGGCCACCCCGCCGCCACGAGCAACAAAATATACGAGACCTTATGTCCCATGGTCGGCTCCTAATGGAAGAGGTTGGCGGTGTTGCGGAGCATCTCGTCGCCCGCCCGGATGGCCCGTGAGTTGATCTCGTAGGCCCGTTGAGCGGTGATCAGATTCACCAGTTCGTTCACCATATTGACGTTGGACTTCTCCAGGAAGCCCGATTGGATGTCGCCGAAGCCGTCCTGCCCCGCCGTCCCAACCACCGGCGGACCGCTGGCGTCGCTCGGCGTGAACAGGTTGTCGCCCTGGCTGACCAGACCGGAGGGGTTCGTGAAGCGGGCAAGCTGGATCGTGCCGACGACGGAACGGACGCCCACCGTCGTCGTGACATTGACGCCGCCGTCGGTGCCGATGTCGATCGTGGCGGCATCGGCCGGGATCGTGATCGCCGGCTCGATCTGGTATCCGGCCTGCGTGACGAGCTGCCCGGTCGCGTTGGTCTGCAGGGACCCGTCGCGCGTGTACCGAAGGTCGCCGTTGGGCATGAGCACCTGCAGAAAGCCGTTGCCTCGAATCGCGATGTCCAGGTTGCGCTGAGTGTTGTTGAGTTCGCCGAGGCTGAACACGCGGAGGGTGGACGCCACGCGCACTCCGGTGCCCACTTCCATGCCGGTCGGGGCATTGACGCCCGGGGCGACCTCCGTGCCCGGTTCCTTCATCTTCGCGTACAGCAGGTCCTGAAACTCGATCTGGCAGCGTTTGAACCCCGCTGTGTTGACGTTCGCCAGGTTGTTCGCGATCACGTCCACCAGCGTCTCTTGGGCCATCATGCCCGTCGCAGCAGTGGAAAACGCTCGCAGCATATGCTTTCTCCGTTGATCAAGGATGTGGGATCATGGACGATCCGCGATTTTCGTTCCGCTCGCGAATCCTCCTCGTCCGTCATCGATCATCCATTATCCTTATCCCATGGCCACGCCGATCGCGGTGCTCGACGTTTCCTTCTTGACCGAGACCAGCTTCATGTTGGACTCGTACATCCTCGAAACGAGGATCATGTTCACCAGCTCGTCGACGAGCTTCACGTTGGACGCCTCCTGGAAGCCCTGCCGGACGATCACGTCCGTGGCGTCCGACGGATCGACGTCCTTGGGCGGCTGGAAGCAGTTCTGCCCCACGGCCTGGAGCTTGTCCATGGAGTCCGGAAAATCCATGATCCGGAACTTGCCGATCTCGGCCTGGCCCCCGATGACGCGTCCATCGTCGGTGATGTAGATATCGTTGACGTCCACGTCCGGCGGCAGGATGATCGGCCCCGCGACCCCGGCCACGGTCCGGCCCTGCGTATCCACGATCTGGCCGTTCTGATTCGTCAGAAAGACGCCGTGGCGGGTGTACACCGGACCGTCCGGGGTCTCGATTACGAAGAACCCCTTTCCATGCAGGCCGACGTCCAAGGTCCGCCCCGTCTGAGTCAGGGGGCCCTGCGAGAAATCGAAGACGCCTTGAGACTCGTCGGACTCGGACCCGCTCTGATTCTGCGCATCCTCCTGGGCGGCAAGCGCCTTGGAGAAACTGTTGCACCGGCGTTTGAAGCCCACCGTGCTGACGTTGGCCATGTTGTGCGCAACGATGTCGAACTCCCTGGTCAGGGCGTCCAGACTGGCGCCTATTTGGGCCCCGATGTCAGTCACGTCAGACTCTCCATGCTACGCCGACCTCCCGGCAGCCGGCGACGACATGCGGGCCATCAACGGCACGACGGGCCCTCCGGCCTCTTCCTGCCGCGACGAGACCTCGGCCGTCATGTACGCGAGCTCATCCACCTCGGCGTCGCTGAGCCCCGTGAGCTCCACCGCAATCGACGTTCCGGCATCCGCCTCGCGGGCGTGCCTCACCTTGCCGATCCCCGCGATCGTGCCCCACCCTCCGGGCACGTCCGGGGCCATGCCGGGATCGAGCGTGAACACGACGAGGACTCGATCGCCCGGATGGACCGGGAGGGAAGCCTCGATCTGCACTCCCGGACCGGCCAACTCCGTCACCCGGCCTTCCGCGAACACCGGCGTTTCACTCTCCGCCTGGTTCCCGGCCGCCCACGGGACGGCATCAGAACTCTCGAGCCTGGGGCCCTCCCGCGAGGAACGTTTCTGCCGGAAGGGCAGATAGGCGATCAACGCGTGGCCGCGAGCCGGCACGCGAGGGAACCGCCGGCGATTCGTGGACTGCACGGAGTCGCTGTGGTTCAGGACCAGCCGCTGATCATCGCATCGCACCGTGGAGGTGTCGAATTCCCAGGCGGACAGTCCGCTGTAATACCGCGCCCGCCACGACTCACCGGCTCTGCTGGCAGTCGGCGTCTTGAGCTTGATGGCGAACTCGATCTCGTCGTTCCTCACCACCTCGCCCCGCACCACGCTGAGGTCCTGCGATCCGTTTCGGATCAGCTCCACGGACCTGCCGATCGGGATGTCCCGGCTGCTGGCCTGCCCGATTCCCATGACGCCGCCCATCGGAGAGGCGATCTGAAAGCCGAGTTTCTCCCGCAGACGCCCGATTTCGCTTCGGAGATGCTCGTTCTCCTCGGAAGTGCGGCTCCGCGTGCATTCGGATATCAGCTTCAACGCGCCGCGGTCGAAGGCGTCCGCCGCGGTGAACACATCATGGTTGCGTCGCAGGCCGCTTCGCATGACGATGGCCAGAAGAATCTGGCGGTCGCGAGCCCCCAGGCCGCGCCGCATCGCGTTTTCCGCGAACACCTCGCGGGTCTGATTTCGCCGCTGTCTCCATCGAGTGACGCTGACCCAGATCAACAGGATGACGAGCACGATCAACAGGACGATGGCCAACAGCGTGAAACTGTCTTCGTACGAGTGGCCGACGTTCAAGCGGCGGGCCGCCTCCAGACGTTCCTTCGCGGTCAGCCCCAACAGGATGTGCTCAAAACCCAGCATACGCGTCCTCGACGGCGGATGGCGGATTCGCGGCTCGAAGCGTCGCAATCCGCACATCCTCGCTTATTCATCGTTCATTCCCTACCGGTTACCGAATGAGACTCGTCAGTTCGCGGAGAATGTCGTTGGCCACGCGGATGGTTCGAGCGTTCGCCTGATAGCCGTTCTGGGCTTCGATCAGGCTCACGAACTCGGTCGCCACGTCGGCGTTCGATTTTTCGAGCGAACTGCCGTGAATCGTGCCGGCGCCGTTGCCGCCGGCCTGGGTGGTCACCGCCCCGCCGGAGTTCGCCGAAGTCGAGAAATAGCCGCTGCCGGCGCTCTGGAGACCGGCGGGATTGCGGAACAGAGCGATCGCGAGAGTCGCCAGGTCCTTTTTGACGCCGTTGGTGAAGGCGCCGATCAGCATGCCTTCGCCGCTGATGGAAACGGCCTTCAGGCTTCCGGCCTCATACCCATTCTGATCGCGGGCCACGGCCGTCGAATTGCCTGCGAACTGGGTCAAGCCGTCGAACGAGCCGGCCGTGCCCAGATTCAGCGACAGCGTCTGCGAGTGGGTCGGATCGTGCGTGAACGAAATCGCAAATTCGGCCGTTCCCGCGCCCGCAAGGCCCGTGAACGCGCCGCTTTGCGGATCGAACGTCAATCCGTTGATCCGCCGGTTCGCGGGATCGATCTTCAGCACGTTTCCCGTCATGGAGGTCAGCACCATGTCCCATTGGTTGATCGTATCGCTGCGAACCAGGGAAGCCGAGAGAACGTGCTTGCCGCCCTGCGTGTCGTACACGGCGATGTTCACGTTCTTGGACTCGTTGCCGCCGACGGAGGTGAGCTCGAAATAGGGCGGCGTCTCCAGCGACGTACCCGCCGTGCCGGAGTAGGACATCGCAAGATCGGTCTTGCTGTAGCCCGTCTCCTTGTCCGCAACCTGAATCCTGCCGTTGACGACCGACGCCGTGGAGTCGGTCATCACGCCGTTGATGTACGTGCACAAGTCATTCAGCGTGGAGCCCGCCGTAACCGTGTAGGTCAGGCCGGCGCCCAGGGCGGTGCCGTTCCGTTTGAAGCCGGACAGCGTAATGGTGCCCGACTGCGCGCCGGTCATTCCGCCGTCCGCGGCCAATCCCCCGCGGAACTGATCGAGCTGATCGATCTGCGTGGTCCCGGTGGCTTCGGCGCCGTCGGTCGTGTAGGTCGTGCTCGACGCGAGCGTCTGGGTTTTGGCCGTGCCGACGGCGTCCGAGCTGAGGTTGCCGGTAAGCGTGATCTCGGTGGTGGCCGTCGCCGGCAACGCGACGTCGTACGGAACGCGAATGTTGCTGTCGCCGGTGATCTGGAACCCGTCGGTCTCGCCCGTCAGGCCGATGCGCTGCACGAGATAGCCGGTCGCCGGATCGACCAGGTGACCGTTCTCGTCCACGCCGAAGGCGCCGGCGCGCGTGTACAATTGCTGTTCGCCGTCGCTGACGACGAAGTATCCTTCGCCCTCGATGGCCGCATCCAGGGGGTTGCCCGTGCTGACGATGCTGCCCTGGGTCATGTTCGGAGTGATGGCGGCGATGCCGACGCCGCTGCCCATCTGCTGCGGGTTCGTGCCGCCGACGCGGTCCGTCGGCTGGGACGCCTGCTCCAGCGTCTGGCTCAGCAGCTCGGCGAACCCCACCCGGCTGGATTTGTACGCCGTCGAGTTCACGTTGGCGATGTTGTTGCCGGCCACGTCCAGCATCTGTTGATGGGCCTGGAGCCCCGTCACGCCTGAGGACAACGCGTAAGACATGTACGTCTTCTCCTATTCTGTACGATGCGGAACCCGCATCAATCCTGAATCGATGTGACATCCGACAGGTTGATTTTCTCCTCGCCCACGGTGAGGAGGACGTCCCCTTCCTCGCCTATGGTGACCTTCTCGACCTTGCCGGTTCGAGTCTCGGGATCGCCCTGGTCGTCCGTGCCTTCGTACGACACCTCTTTGCCGATCAGCGATTTCGCGTAGTCGCGCTGGACCGAATCGAGCATCTTGCTGAACGACTTGTTCAGGTTCTCCGTCTGCTGGAGCTGGGAGAACTGGGCCAACTGCGACGCCATGTCCTTGTTGTCCAGGGGCTCCATCGGATTTTGATTCTGCAGTTGCGTCACCAGCAGCTTCATATAATCCATCTGGATGTCGCTGGCGGTGCTCGTGGTCCCTGTTACAGCCATCGGTCAACGCTCCTTATTGAAGTAGATACGTCCCGGCCCGCCGCAATACCACGCACGCAGCGTCCGGCGGGAGGACTGTAGCAACCACCGTGCCAGCGGGAGAATTCCGAGGGGAATGCCGCGAGAGAAATCCCGCGGACCGGCGGGAGGACACTGATCGGGGCATTTCGCCGCGTCGTCCTCCGCACGGCGCAGGCACGGTCGCCTCCGACCGTCGGGAAGATTTTTCCTCCTCCTGGAAAAAATTTCCTGCCCCCCCGTGGCGGCGTTCCCGCAGGGGCGCGCCGACGCTGCGGCGGGTCCGTGACATTCATGCGTCCCATAAGAACACCGTCCTGCTTCCTGCCTCCCCTCGCCGCACAGCGCGAGGTTCAGTCCCCGTTCACGGACCGTCCCATAAAAGGACAACGCGATGTCTCTCGATCGCCCGGAAGGAAGCGAGTGACATCCTCCGAGTCCAATAAAAGTTAAAGATGTCACGCGCCCCCAGTCGATTTGGGGGTTGTCTCCATCGAGGTGGCAGGACAGACCATCGGTGAGCCAATGAATCCGTGAACCGGGGAGATATGAGTCATCTGAGAAGGATCGTCGTAGTCAGCAAAAAGTCGCAGATTCACGCCGTGGCGCAGGAACTGGCGAGCGAGGTGTTCGCTGCCGACGACCTCGCCGAAGCCGGCGAGATCGTCGCGGCGGTGTCGCCGGACCTGGTGCTGTTTGAGGGCGCGTTCGCCCCGGCTCACCTGCGAACTTGCCTGGCCCGCACATTACAGGACTCTCGCCGCGCCCCGGCGGCCGTTGTGATTCCCGCGGTCGACAGCCCCTTCAGCGACGAGGAATACAAACAAGCGGGTTTCTTCGTTTGTCCGAGAGGACAGGAGGACTCCGCGAGGCTGCGCGAGGTCGCGGCCGCCGTACGGGAGACCGCCCAACAACAGTCCGTCGAGAAGGATGATACGGAGTTCTTCCTCGACGAGACGGCGGCCGCCGTGTCCATGGCCGGTCGAAGCCCCGCCATTGCCGAGACGCTCCGGCTGATCAAGCTCGTGGCCGCCAGCCGCTGCAATCCCATCCTCATCGTCGGCGACACCGGCACCGGCAAGGAGATCGCCGCCCGGGCCATTCACGCCCTCCGGCACCGGGACGAGCCGTTCGTCGCCGTCAACTGTGCGGCCCTGACCGCCACCCTGCTGGAGAGCGAGCTGTTCGGCCACGTCAAGGGCTCGTTCACCAGCGCGGACCGCGACAAGACCGGCCTGCTCGAGACGGCCGGCTCCGGGACCATCTTCCTCGACGAAATCAGCGAGATGCCGATGGAGTTGCAGGCCAAGCTCCTGCGGATTCTCCAGGAGCGGTCGTTCCGCAAGGTCGGAGGCGTCAAGGACGTCGAATGCAGGGCGACGATCATCGCCTCCAGCAATCGCGACCTGAAGAAGGAGGTCCGCGAAAAACGTTTCCGCCAGGACCTCTACTATCGATTGAACATCTGCCCCATCACCATGGCGCCCCTGCAGGCGCCCGAGCGACGGCAGGACATTCCGTTGCTGGCCCGGCACTTCCTGAAGAATTCGAGCATCTGCTCGCACAGGCCCGCCCCGGCCTCGTCGATCACCAGACTCGCCCTCGAGGCTCTGTCGCGACACAACTGGCCGGGCAATGTGCGGGAGCTGCGGAACGTCATCGAGCGGGCCATTCTGTTCGAAACCACGGACAAGATCGGCCTTTCCAGCATCGTCATCGATCCGATCGACGGAGAATCCGCCCCGTGCCACAGCCCGGATGGACGCATGAAGGACTTCTCCCTGGAGAAGGCCGAGCGCGAGCTGATCGCCCGGGCCCTGCACGAGACGGGCTGGCAGAAGACGCAGGCCGCCGCCCTGCTGGGCATCACGCGCGCGACCCTGTACGCCAAAGTCAAGCAGTACGATCTCCACAAGGACAGGCCCGGAGTCGAAGAGCTGCCTCTGTCCGCCTCCGATCCCACGGAAGCCCTGTCTCCTTCGTCGTGCTGAAGAAACTTCCGGGTCCCCTCCTTCTCCCTCGCGCACGCGATCGACGCGCGATCTGTCCACTGGCCGTCCCCGCCCGGAGGGAACGCTCCGCGCAACTCGATCCGTAGCCCGGACCAACCCCTGTCAGAAAATCCGCCGGTCCGTATAGAATCCTGACACCGCACCGCGCCGACCCGCGAAATACCGAATCCCGCCACGAAACCCTGCGGCCGCGAGGCGTATGGTTCCTGTCGGAGGCGGGGACATCGGGTCATCTGGCACGGTTGTTGCTTATACAAAGAGGATGGTACTGGGGCGCGCGCCGAACGCCGCCGGCATCGGGCCGGACGCGGGAGCGTCCCAGAGAGCCGAACGACGGGAAGAATGTTCAAAAAGAAGAAACAACCGAGTCGCGGAGAGCCGAGGCAGCCGCAGATGCCCTCCGATGGGGACCTCTTCGGCATCCCCATGGGCGAACAGCCCGACCTCGGCGACATCTTCTCGTCGCAGATCAACTTCGCGGCCGAGCCGGACGTGCCTGTGCCGCCGGCGGTGAAGCCCGTCCCGGTCCACATCGCGCGTCCCCCGCTGCACTTGAATCATCTGTCGAAAACGCAGAAGATCCTGGGCTTGGCCATCATCGTCACGGCCGCGGGCCTGGCTTGCACGCTGACGGCCCGCCTGGGACACCGAAACGAGACGGGCGACGCGCCGCGGGACGAGCAGAGAGCGGAACTGCCGACGCTGCCCGGCCAGCCTTCGAACGAGTCGCCGGCGCCTCAGAAGCAGTCTGGGCTGCAGCAGATCCCCCAGGCGGCGTGGGAGTCGAAACGCGAGACGCAAAGGCCGCAGGTCCCGCCGGCCGAGCAGCCCGAGCTGACGGACCTCGCCGAGCCGAGCGTTCCCAGCCCCGAGCCGCTGTCTCTGCAACTGGCGGCCAAGCTCTACCAGAATCGCGAGTACGCACACGCGTTCGTCGCCTACGACAAACTCTATCGGCGGCTCGCGGCCACCGACGGGAATCTGCCGCTTCGTGACTTTCTGCTCCTGCGAATGGCCCTGTGCAGCAACAAGAGCGGAGACATCACCCAGGCCGACAATCTGTTCCGAACCGTGTCGCTGAGCCGTCTGCCGATCCTCAGGGCGCTGGCCAGGTACTACCAGGGCACGATGCTCATCGAGCGAAAGCGTTACCTGGAGGCGGCCGCTCGAGCCTACCAGACGATCGGCCTGATCGGAGTGGCCGAGATCGACGGCAAATGGGTCCAGGCGGTTCAGCAGCAGTGCTGGTTCCTGATCTGCGAGGCCCTGACCCGCAATCTCCTGTCGCTCAGCGACGCCGACGCGGGATTGCCGTCGGACTTGTGGGGCCGGCATCCGGACATCGATCCCTTTGTGGATATGGATGACACCCAACTGCGGGTCTTCCTGGCCGCAGGGTCCGAGAAACTCGACGAGGCAGCACTGAGCCCGCAGATCCTCCCCGCCACCGGCCAGAACGCCACGGGCCGCTGGTCGGTCGTCTGCAACGGCGCTTCGATCGAAGAGCTGTTGTCGAGGTTCGCCTCCAACGCGGGTCTGAACGTGCGGTGGTTGGACAGCCGCCAGACCGGCCCGGTCGAGGAGAACATCCGAAAGCGGCCTGCCTATCTTTATCTCTCCTCGGCCACGGCCCAGCAGGCGGTCTCGATCGCCGCCGGCAGCGTCGGCCTGATCGCACGGCTCGACGACGGCGGCACCAATATCGATGTGCTCGATCCGACCTCCTACTCTTCGCTGGCCGATCACACGAAGCTTCTGACCGAGGAGTCGATCTCCCTGTGGCAGAGGTTCCTCCTGACCGCCGACAGCGACCAGCGGGCCCCCAACGGACACTACGCCCTCGGACTGCTTCAGACCGTGCGAGGCCAGATCGATGAAGCCATCGGCGAGTTCAAGCTGGTCTCCAACCGATTCCCGAAACACGGACTGGCTCCCAACGCCCTGTTGGAGTCGGGCAAGTTGAAGGTGAGACTTCGGGATTACGTCGGAGCCCACGAGGATCTCAAGCAGCTCGTCGAGGTCTATCCGGAAACGGACCTGGCGGACACCGCGTGCCTTCACCTGGCGGATGCGACGATGAAGGCGGGAATGTTCGAGGAGGCGGCCGGCCTGTACCGCAAAGTGTACAACCTCGGGCTCTCGCTCGAGTCGCAGATCGAATCGTCGCTGGGCGCGGGCCGCTGCGCGTACGAGTTGAAGGATTACGAGCAGACGACCCAGTGGCTCAACCGCTACGTGTCGCTCGTGCGGGATCAGAATCAGCCGGAGTTCCATGCCGCCTGTCTGCTGTTGGGCAAGGCTTTCCTCGTGTTGCACAAGCCGCAGCAGGCCCACGCGGCGTTGAACCTGGCGCTCAAGGGCGATTTGTCCCGCCAGCAGTACGTCGAGACCATTGGCGTGCTCGTCCGGGCATACATCGAGCAGGGAAACCTCCTGGAGGCCCTCCAGACGCTCGAGACCACCAACGGATGGCAGTTGTCGCAGCAGGAGAGCATCGAACTGCTTCTGTTGCGGGTCCAGGTGCTTCGCTCCATCGGCTTGACGGACAAGGCCGCCTCGCTTCTGGAGGAGAAGGGCCAGTTCGTTCCGAGCCCGGAGCTCAAAGGCAGAGTCGCGCTGGAGCTGGCCGCGTGCCGGGTCAGCGAAGGCGACGTCGAGTCGGCCCGCAAGACCCTCAGCGACGCGTTCGCCATGTCCGAGCCGGGGCCCCAGGCCCAGCAGATCGGTGTGGAGCTGGCCCGCGCCTGCCTGCGTTTGGGGCAGACGGGTCAGGCCATCTCGGTGTGCTCGCAGTTGTTGGCGTATGCAACCGCCTCCGACAAGCAGCCGGTCCTGGACCTGCTGACGGAGGCTTACCGCAAACAAGGCCAGTACGATCGCGCAATGGCGGTCATACTGAATCAGTACGAAAACGTGGCGGACCTGAATGCCGTGCCGAAACCGCCGGCGCCGGGCGTCACCTTGGCCCCATGAGAACAACCGAGAACTGAAGGATGAAAGACCGATGAGGACGAGTGTGTCGAATTCGTTGATGGCAAGAGCGTGCGTGATCCTGTCCCTGCTCCTGTGCGTCAAGGCGCTGCCGGCCGCCAAGGCCCCCAAGCCGCGGGCAGAAGCGAAGAACCGAGCGTCAGCCTACGCCGAGGGCGGGATCGCCGACCCCTGCGCCGTCGGTCCGACGCTGCCGGCCGGGAGCGATGCCGCCGAGGGGTCCGGCACGACCGTCCCTTTGTCCAAGCTCCTGGACCGCACGCGGAACCAGACCAAGGCCCTGGAGAACGCCCCGGTCGTACGTCGCGTCAATGCCCCTTCTCGCGTCAGCAGCGAGCCGAACAGCGTTCTGTCCCAGCATCTCTGGACGGGTCGAATCACCGTTCCGGACACGGCCAAGG
>JBDKUU010000417.1:0-6172 GCA_039679525.1 Phycisphaerales bacterium
ATTCAGGGGGATTTCGAACTCGACCTCTTTCGCCTGCGCAGGGATCTTGACGCTTGCTGGGGCTTGCGGCCGGTCCTGGGCCTTGAACTGGATTTCGAGCGTCATCGGCGACGGCGTCGCGTCGCTGAGCGTCGCCTTCACCGTGACCTTCCCGGCGTCGATGTCCGGCACGAAGTGCACCGTCTCCAGAGCGACCTTCGGCCGGGCTTCGAGGTAGATCGTTTGCCAGATGCCCTTGGCCGGGCCGTAGCCCTGCTTGCCCTCCAGCTTGAAGGGGTGGGGCGTGTCGTCCACGCGGAGGACGAGTTGTTGATCCTGTCCCCACTTCACGTTCGGCGTCAGCTCGAACTCGAACGGCGTGTACCCGCCCTGGAAGCTGCCGACCATCTGGCCGTCGAGCCAGCCGGTAGTGAGCCAGTCGCAGGCTCCGACGACGACGAACACCCGCTGGTCTTTCCAGTCAGCAGGCACGCGAATCGTCCGGCGGTACCAAGCGATGTCCGCTTCGCTCTTGACGCCCGAGAGCTTCGAGCCGCATGGGAACGGCACCGTGATCGACAGCGGGAACTCCGCCTTGCCGGCCGCCCAGTTCTGATCGAGGCCCGCGTTGTCCTTGTCGAATCGGAATTCCCAGGCACCGTTGAGATTCAGCCATTGGGCCCTCTGGAAATCGGGCCGCGGGTGTTCCGGCAGCGGAATCTGCGCCGAGGCGGCATACGACAGCAGTAGCAGGGCGACGGCGGCGGTTTTGAGTACTCTCATGCGGGCATCGGTCATTTGACTATCCTTTCAGCAAGAACCAGGCGATTGTCGCGTGACATCTCGATCGCCGCCAGCCTACCCGCTTTCCTCGTCACTGTCCAGCCTCATGCTCAGAGGACAACCGATTGGGGGTGCATGACCGTTTCTGCGACGGGGTCGGCCGAATAGGATCGCAGGGCAACAGGAAGGGACGGACAGATCCGGAGTCCGCCGGCTCGCCGCTGCGCGACGGGCCGGCGGGCATTTTGCGCTTTTTGCCAATGGCATGGGCACGATGCTGCGCATCGCCTTGCGCACTCGTCGAAGCCCCTGGCGTCTTTCATGGCCATGCCATTGGCCAAAGCGGAAAATGTCCCTTGCACGACCGCTTCGGGCGTGCCTTCGTCGATGACGATACAACTATGAGCCCAATCGATATGAGAACTGGATTCCAGTTTGTTGAGCAGCATTCCTCTCTTCGTGCTTGCTCGGTCCCAGTGCAGGCGAGATAATACCTCCCAGAAGATGAGCGTTGCGAATCTTGGGAACTGGTTTGAGGCTTGGGAGGTCGAGACCCCGATGGCACATGCGGAGAAGAGGACGTTCAAGGACTTTGACAAGTTCGGTCTGAAGCCATTCGCTGATAAACTTGCGGACTATCTCCTGACGGAGTATCGGTTCGTTGACGGCAGTTACGTTCTGAGCCTGAACAGCGAATTCGGGAGCGGAAAGACCACCTTTTTGGAGATGTGGCGCAATGAACTCGCTTCTACCGAGGGGGCACCTGGTGTTGTGTATTTGAATGCTTGGGAGTCAGACTACCAGGGCGACCCTCTGCTCGCTCTTGTGTCTGCCTTGCTGAGTCGCTTCGAGACCGAGGATGTAGGTGAGAAGGCCGAGGTGAAGACGGAGAAAGTCGAATCGATCAAGGAGACAGCCGGGAAGCTGTGTAGATTTGGCCTCTCTATCGGGAACGATGTGGTTCGGAAGGCCACGGGCATCGATTTCATCAAGGCAGGTGAGCATGCGGAGCACGCGGGGCATGGCGCTGAGGCAGAGGCGGGCCACGCGTGTTTTGAGTCTTATCGCGAGAAACAAGGGTTGTTTCAGGAGCTGAGATCGCTTCTGACTGATCTCACGGGTGAGCCGTCGAGTCCCACCTTCGTATTCGTCGACGAGTTGGACCGTTGTCGACCCACCTATGCCATCGAGTTTCTGGAAACCATCAAGCATTTCTTCGACATCGAGGGCCTTGTTTTTGTCTTGGGTGTTGACAAGAAGCAACTGGCCTCTTCCTCCAGATCGCTTTTTGGGCAACAGCTTGACTTTGACGAATACTACCGGAAGTTTGCTCATAGGAATGTGACTCTGCCGGTCAAATCCGTGGACATGACCAAGCGGTTCTGTACGTCCATCGTGAGGGAGTATTTCAGCGAAGAGGCATACGCAAAGAAGGGGCTATTCCCTCACATCAGGCAGGATCAGGACCGTACGGAAGATGTCGTGGAACTGTGCTTGGCGTTCTCGCTGAACGCGCGGCAGATACACGAGCTTTTCCGAACTGCTGCACATGTGTTCTCCGCCACCAGTAAGACCGAGTCTCCGCTATCAATGGGCTGGCACATAGCGGCATTGTTCATGGCTGCACTTACCGTTCGGAACGAAGATACGTACCACAGGCTGGGGCGACGTAAGATTTCGTTGGAGGAGTTTACGAGCTGTATCAAGGGGCTTCCTCTGTGGGTGTCCGTTGATCGCACGGGCTTCTGGTGGGCCGCGTTGCTCTATCTGGGAGCATTTGGCAAAGAGCCAATGGAGAAGCTGGAGAAGGAATTTGAGATGCTAGGCGTTTGGAGTCCATCTGGACAGGAGAAGGAAGCTTTCAAGACTGAGTTGGGGCAAATAGCTGAGGCCTACGGTCGGTCGGCACGCAGATTGGGTGACGTGTTCCCCATGATCTACGAGATCATGGAGGGGCTGAAGACGTTCGCAGAGAGATAGACTCTCGCGTGGCAAGATGCGAGTGCAGAAGTCACGATGTGGCGGGGGCTCTGATGTTGAAGACTCGCATTGGCTGCGAGATTTGCTGCATTCGAGAAAAGCGCTTCTGGGACCGGGTGGGGATAGATATGATGTGGTCTCTTGTCTCGCTTGACAGAGCGGTCGGCAATGAATCGTGGCACGGGAAAGGGTTGAATAGTGAATCGACGTCAGTTTCTCAAGAGTGTTGGAGCGGCCTCGGCGGTTGCCTGGGGCCAGGCGTGTTTGGGATCGGGGGAGGGGACGCCCGATGCGGCGGTTCTGCCCAAGCCCAGCAAACAGCAGGCCCGGTGGCAGGACATGGAGCTAGGGATGTTCTTCCATTTCGACCTCCCGATCTACAAGCCCGGCTGGGACTGGCGCAGTTGGCGCGATCGGCCCACGCCCGACATGTACAACCCGGCCAAGCTCGACACCGACCAGTGGATGGAGGCGGCCAAGGCGATGGGGGCCCGATACGCGGTGCTCGTCGCCAAGCATTGCAGCGGTTTTCTCCAGTGGCAAAGCGACCTTTATCCGTACGGCGTCAAGCAGTCCCCCTGGCGGAGCGGCAAGGGCGACGTCGTCGGGGACTTTGTGACATCGTGCCGCAAGTACGGCATCCAGCCCGGCCTGTACGCTTCCGTGTCCGCCAACGGGTACCTGGAGGTGGACAATCCCGGCCTGGTCAATCGCGGCAAGGGCGGCGACGCTGAGGCCCAGGCCCGCTACGTGAAGATTTGCGAGCAGATGTTGACGGAATTGTGGAGCCGCTACGGCGAGCTATTCGAAATCTGGTTCGACGGCGGGGCGTTGCCGGTGGAGAAGGGCGGGCCGGACCTGGTGTCGATCTATCGGAAGCACCAGCCCCAGGCGATCGTGTTCCAGGGGCCGGTCGCCTCGATTCGCTGGATCGGCAACGAGCGGGGCGTCGCGGGTTATCCATGCTGGGCGACCGTTCCTCATCGCAACGACTACAACGGCCCGGGCGATCCGGACGGACGCTATTGGCTGCCGGGGGAGTGCGACGTTCCGGTCCGCAATCACGAGTGGTTCTGGACGCCGGACGCCGAGAAGAAGCTCTACTCTGTCGAAGAGCTGATGGACATGTACTACCGTTCCGTGGGCCGCAACTGCAACCTGCTGCTCAACGCCAATCCGAACCCGGACGGCCTGGTCCCGGACGCCGACTTTCAGCGATACATCGAGTTCGGCCGGGAGATCCGCAGGCGATTCGAGAAACCGCTGGCGCAGACTTCGGGCCGAGGCGAAGTGGTCGAATTGTCGCTGCCGCAAGCGGCGAAGATCGATCACGTCATCGTGATGGAAGATATTGAGCAGGGCGAGCGAATCCGCGAGTACCGGATCGAAGGCATGATCGGGCCGGACACGTGGCGGACTCTGGCCGGCGGGCAGTCGATCGGCCATAAACGCATCGAGCAGTTCGAGCCCGTCGAAGTCGCCAAGGTGCGGCTGCGCGTGCTCAAGTCGGCGGCGGAGCCGTCGATCCGGACGCTGGCCGTCACTCAGGCCAAAGGTGCGTAGAACCGCTCCGGGCGGGGCCCGAGCGTGTTCGTCAATGTGCCCAGGCCCTCGATGTTGCACTCGATCCGGTCGCCGGCTTTGAGGAAGTTGCCGGTGGCCATGCCGACGCCGGAGGCGGTGCCCGTGCAGATCACGTCGCCCGGCTCCAAGGTCATCAGGTGGCTCAGGAACGACACGATGTCGGCGACCGAGTAGATCATCTGCCCGGTGTTGGCGTTCTGGCGGATCTCGCCGTTGACCTTCAGCACCATCTTGAGGTTCTGGACGTCCGCGACCTCGTCCTTCGTGACCAGCCAGGGGCCCATCGGACAGAAGCCGTCGGCCCACTTGCCGTTGAGCCAGTCATAGAACTCGTCCCAGGGCCGCTGCTGGCGTCCCTTCTTGAACGTCACGCTGCGGGCGGAGACATCGTTGGCGATGCAGTAACCCGCGATGTAGTCCGGGGCGTCCTGGGCCGCGACGCACTTGGCGTTCTTACCGATGACGACGCCCAACTCCAGCTCGTAGTCGATCTGCTCGCTGTAGACAGGCCACTCGACAGTCACGTCCGGCCCGACGACGCAGGTCGAGGGCATCAGGAACGGTCTCGGCGTGGTCGTCTGCCGCGGCGCATCGGACAGGCCGACCTGAAAGCCCCGCATGAGCGAGGCCTCCTTGATGTGTTCGCTGTAGTTGCCGGCCAGGCCCAGGACCTTGCCGGGACGGGGGATCGGTGCCAGGAGCTTGACGCGGTCCAGCGGCGTCGCCTGCGCGGCGGCCCGAGCGATCGGCCGCAATTCGTCGAGACAGGCGGGGCCCCGGTTCAGGACTTCTTTGATGCTCCTGGGCGGGTTCGTCTTCTTCCACGACGTCGGGATGTCCACGATTCCCCGATCCGTCACAATCCCGCACGAAGTCTCTTGGTCACGTTGATAGGTTACGAGCTTCATGTTCGTATCTCTCCGAGAATTCAGGAATTACGATCTCCGGAGCATTGTAGCGTCTGTTTTGATGGCGACAAGTCATCGAGATAGAGTGGATTGGATCGTCCTATAAAGAGTTGCGTGTGCGTACTGGCGAGCCCATGACCGGTAGCCGCAGGGCCGGACGGTCGGTGCGCCGCCTGTTCGTTCGTATCTACCCCCGTTAGCAGCCTCAAGAATGCGGGTTGAAGATACCGCTTTGCGTGCTTTAGCGTTTCTTTCAAGGGAAAACTGGCCGCCGTCCGATGCGACTGACGCCGGTGAAGGGGCCTTCGATTGCGGTGGTTCGCGGTCGCGGGCTGTGATAGTGCGCCGGGTGACGACAAAAAGATGTTCCTGGTGAAGGGGTATCTCACGATGACGCTACGAGAGATTCTGAGCGGAACGAGCAACTGGTTTCGGTCGCATCGGTATGCGCCGGCAGGGCATTGCGAGCCCAGCCTCGACGGAGACGGCCTTCTCACGATGCCGCTCGATTCGGAGGACGGATTCGGGGACGCCACAACCGGTCACAAGCAGGGAGGCTCAATGAAGTCCGGCGTCGTGGCTCTGGAGCGGCGCGAGCCCATTGAGAAACTCCAGGAAGGCTTCAACCGTCTGATCGGCCAGCTCGAGCAGATCAACGAGCACCTCAACGAGCAGGTCGCCCAGCACCAGGAGCTGATGGGCAAAGTCCGGCAGCTTCCGCAGGTTCTGGAGAGTCTGCCGTCGGCGGTGGAGACTCAAAAGAGACTGACCGCCCAATTGTTGGATCGGCTCCAGAGCACGGCGGCCAAGGACCAGCAGTTCCTGGAAGTGGTCGGTCGGATCCCCACGGAGACGGCCCGCCAGACCGAGACGCTGGTCTCGATCGATCATCAACTGGCGGCCGCGGCCGACACGGACGTCCAGATGACCCAGAGTTT
>JBDKUU010000418.1:0-3547 GCA_039679525.1 Phycisphaerales bacterium
TGTCTCGACTCGGCGACCGCATGGTTCGCCCGGGATGACCAGGGCAAGCAGGATCGTCTGGCCCTTCTGGCCTCCATGGCGGGGGCCAACTGGGTTCGCGATCGCCTCCGGTGGCGGGACATCCAGCCGAAGGGGCCGCAGGACTTCGCGGGCCTCGACACTACGTACGACGCGTCCGCCCGCATCCAGACCGCCCGCGGGCTCAAGGTTCTCCAGGTCTTTCACGACACGCCGCCGTGGGCGGTGGCCGAAGGCGACACGTCCGGCCGCTACGCGGGCGATCTGCGGGACGTATACCGGTTCTGCAAAGCGATGGCCGTGCGGTTCCGCGGAACGGTCCACGCCTGGGAGCCCTGGAACGAGGGCAACGTCGCCACGTTCGGCGGGCATACCTCCGACGAGATGTGCTCGTATCAGAAGGCTGCGTATCTCGGCTTCAAAGCGGGCGATCCGAACGTGCTGGTCTGCTGGAACGTCTCGACCGCCGTCCCGACTCGGCTGCACACGAGCCTCGTGTTGCAGAACGAGACCTGGCCGTACTTCGACACGTACAATATTCACACGTACGACTGGCCCGAATCCTACGAGCGGCTGTGGAAGCCGGTGCACGAAGCGGCGTGCGGGCGGCCCATCTGGGTCACGGAGAGCGACCGCGGCATCGAGTACGCGACGCCGGAGCCGTGGTGCGACTTGTCCCGCGAGGGGGAGATTCGCAAGGCCGAGTTCATCGCCCAGTCCTACGCCAGCAGCCTGTTCGCGGGCGCGGAGCGGCATTTTCAATTCATCCTCGGCCACTATTGCGAAGGCGGCAAGATCCAGTTCGGCCTGCTCCGCCTGGACGAGACACCCCGGCCGAGCTACGTGGCCCTGGCGGCCGTGGGTCGGTTCCTGGCTGGGGCCAAGTGCCTGGGACGGTGGGGCCTCGCCGACAAACCCGATGCGTACGTCTTTGCTTTCAGGGCCAAGCCCGACGGCAAAGACAGCGACGTTCTGGTGGCATGGGCGGAGAAGCCCGGCGACTGGGACCAGAGGGGCAAGACCGCGATCGATTGGGCGTTGCCGAAAGGACTGGCGGTTGAAGGAGTGTACGACTATCTCGGCCGACCGCTGGATTCCGGCGTGCCGCAGCAGTTGCGATCTTCGCCGATCTTCGTTTTGCTCAGTTCGGGCGACGCCAAACGTCTGCCTCTGGTTGGGCCGCAGCGGTCCGCACCGCGATCCGGAAAGCCCGGGCCGATCGTTCTCCAACTGCACATGCCCGCGTCAGCAAGCGTCAACGTCGAGCAGATCCCGTGGGCTTCGGACATCGAGCACAGAGTCCAGCCGGGGACGGAGATCGATCTGCCCTTGTACGCGTACAACTTCTCAGAGGCGAGCGTCCGCGGCCGGATCGTCGTCGAGCACGCCCCGGCCGGCTGGCGACTGACGCCGAATTCCTGGGATGTCACGCTCGAACCCATCGGCCGAAGCCGGCTCGAATGCCGCTTCTTCATGCCGCAGCGGCAGAGTGACAAATCCTCCGACGCCTGGATCATTCTGCGGGGCGATTTCGGCGAGGCGGGTAAACCCGTTCTCGCGTTTCGACTGATTTCACAGCCCGGCGAGGGCTACGAGATGTTGGCCCCCGTTGCGGACCGTTGAAAAGCGAGAGGAACCATGGCCGGCGTCCACGCGATCTTGGCACTTGCGCGTTTCCTTGGGTTCAGCATTCACACGCGATGGTATCGCATCTTCGCCTTTCCATTCCGTCCGCCGAGGGATCTGGCCCTTCGTGGACGGAAGGAATTGCTTGTCGCCGCCTTGTGCTTTGGGGGCGGAACCCTGTTCTGGGCGTTCCTGGCCGGCCTGACGATCACTGTGCTGACGGCCATTTATGAGCGGCAGGGCTACGGCTTCGATATCCCGTTCCTGGCTCTCATGGCCGTGTTCATGATGTTCTCGCTCATCGCGGCCTTCACCGCGTTGTATCTGCTCGTTCGGACGGCGTTCTGGCGTCAACGATCTTTTGTCGAGATTCATGGTCGAAGATACGAGCCCGCGGAGGTCTACGCCCGCGTGGTCTCCTGCGAGGGTCGGACGTGGCGTCCTGAGCCCTGGACACCGGCCGGCGTTCTGGCCATGGACCGCGGGATTGTGGGATTGGCGCACGCAGGCGTCGGGCAGACGCACGACCCGGGCCAAGTCGAGCGAATCGGCCGGCCCGGCCTGGACTACGCGTATTGCACGCTCTGCGGCTGGCTCCTGTGCCGTTCGGATGATGCCGAGCGCGGTCAAGGCTACACGGACGGCGAGGCCTGGCTCTGCAAGGACTGCTTCGAGAGGCTCGTCAAACCGGTCCAGGATCGGCGTGGCCCGGACTCATGAGACGGCGTCCCCGAGTCTTTGCAGGACCTCGCGGAACCGCTCCTCGATGTCGTCGCGGTCCTTCTGTTCGGTCAAGGCTTTCTGGCAGGCATGATGAATCATCTCCGCATGGCGACGGATGACCTTGCGTTGTTTCGGGCCCGATGTCACGACCGCGATCGCCTGGAGGGCTTCGAGCAGGCGGATGCTCGCGGCGATGTTGTCCGCGGCGCTCTGGCGGATCTGGTTGAAGGCGGCGTCGACAATGCCTTCGTAGGTTGGCACATCCAGGATCAGCCTCAGGCGTCCGTCTTTGTCGTACCACCGCGGCGGCGGAGTCTGTCGGTCGCAGAGGTGGCAGATGGCCGCCCCGAGCCTGTCGATGCAGTTCACCGCGGTGTAAGGGTCGTTCAACGACGGCGACAGCGCCCGCAGGGCCATGTCCACCAACTGCTGGATCGGGAATTCCACGTCCTGCTCCAGCGATCGGTACTCGCCCACGGCGAAGGCCCGGCGGATCCGCTTCTGCGCCGGCTCATCCAATCGATCGCGGCCCTCGACGATGGTTATCGGGTTCTTCTCGAAAACGAAGTCGCCGGGGCGGTATTGCACCCGAATCACCACGTTGCGATCCGTCGCCAGAGACAGAAGGCTCTGGGCGTCCAGCGCCCTGAGGTATCCGCTCTCCGTCGCATGGACCATGACATGCAGGCCGCCCGCGATTGCGTGGGGACCTTCGCGGCCCTCCAGCGCCTTGGATTCCACCGGTCCATGTTCCGCCTGGGACATCGGGGGAAAGGTCCGGTCGATCTCCGCGATCAATTCCCGATAGAGGATATTGACCACGTGCTCGGCCTGCATGGAGCTCGAGACGTGATGGAAGAAGTAGATCAGGATGCCGAAGCTGAACAGGGCCAGGATGATCCCGAACGTGACAGCCTTGTCGGGGACGAAAACGACGTCGCTGTCGTCTCGAATGGTCCTCAGCACGATCAGGCAGTAGACGAACGTGCTGATGAACGTGCCCAGCACGGTCTGATTGCCTTTGTCGGCCATGAAGCTCCTCAACAGACGCGGCCCGAACTGCGAGCCGGCCATGGCCAACGCGGCGATCGTGATGGAGAATGCGACGCCGACGACCGTGATGGTCGAGCCGGCGATGGTCGACAGAACCAGCCTCAGGCGTCCGGCTTTGTCGTACCTC
>JBDKUU010000419.1:0-20175 GCA_039679525.1 Phycisphaerales bacterium
CGTGGCGAGGTTCGAGAATTCGGCTGCGGTCGCGGCCGCGGCGTTGTGGCTGGTCACGGCCAGGCCGATGAGAACGTCGTTCGCCATCGTGATGTTCACAGGCGTGGTGAACTTCACATCGGTCCACGTGACGCCATCGGCCGACTGCTGGGCGGTGAAGGCGTTGCCCGTCCGGGTCAGCTTCACCCAGAGCGACGCGACTATGGTGTTCGTCGACACCTGGCTCATCACGTTGCCGGTCTCAGGACGCTGCTGGAACGAAGCGCCGTAGTCCGGCGTCAGGCAGATGAACGCGTGCTTCGAGCCGGGATGGATGCTCTCGCGGATCATGACGCCCGCCTTGGCCCATCCGTCGGTGCGAACGAGCGAATCGACGCGGGCCACGATCGTACCGTTGCCGCTGAGATTCTTGTACACGTAGCGGAACTTGTCGGCGGTGTCCCAGATGTCCGTGCCGATGGCGTTCATGATGATCTGGCCGTTGGCCGCCTGGTAGAAGCCGGCGGCGTTTCCACGAAGGTGCAGCAAGAGAGCGGTCGCTCCGTCTTCCGTCCAGTTCTGAGGAGTCGCAAACTCGCGCTCGGTCTCGGCGTAGAACGGCGAAACCGTGTTGTCGTACTGCAGAGGCATCGACTGACTGCCGCTGTAGATGATCTTCCTTTCCCCGAATGTCCCCTGGGCGGCCTCCGTGTAGCCGACCGTCGAGCGGGTGCCGTTGACCCAGCCGTCGAGCCATGCGTCGTACATGCGGTGGTCGCCGTCGTCGTAGCTTTCGAAGTCCTCGATGACGCCGTACTCCTGGGTCGTGAAGCTCCAAACGTTGCCCTTGACCGTCCCGGCGGCGCCGACCTCATCCACCTTCCAGAAGTATCGCGTCCCATACGCGAGAGAATCGGGCGTGTAGACTCGCTCGGCCTGCGTGACAGCCGGGGCAGCGCCCGCGGCGACAGCATCGGCGTCGGTCCCAAGGTATAAAGCGTGCGACTGGGCCTCGCGGCCGGACCGCCAGACAAGGTCGGTGGCCACGCTGACGTTCTTGGCGCCGTCGGCCGGCTGGGGCTCTCTCGCCTGCACCGGCACGTAGAAGAACCGCACCTCGCTGAGGCCTGCCTGCGGCGACATGCCGCCCCAGTTGCTGTCGACCGTCAGCTTGACGTACTTGGCCTCGACCCCGCCGAACGAGACAGTCGTGTTGTGGGCGTAGGTCGGCATGGCCGTCCCCCGGGCGAACTGCGGAACCCCGTCGAGCGAGGCCCAGGCGGCGCCGTCCAGCGAATACTCGATCTTGACGTCCTTGGCGCCGAGCCCCATGGCCGTCTCGAGCAGCGAGTTCGAGTTCCAGACCCACATCTCGTGGAGCTTGTAGACCGTGTCGAACTCGAATTGAATCCAGACGGGCTTGGCCATGGCGCTGAGCCACATCTGCGTCATTTCTGTCGAATGCTGGTCGTACAAGTCCAAGCCGGACCCGTCGACGGCCCGGGCCGCCCCCATGCCCGGCTGGGCGCTGGACGCGGTCGCCGTGACCTTCGAGATCGGATATGCGTACGACTCCGTCGTGAAGCTCCAGACGTTGCCTCTGAACACCGTGGCGTCCGGCGTCGCATTCACCTCATCGACCCGCCAGAAGTACGTCTGTCCGTAGTCGAGATCGGCCGGCTCGAACGTCGTCTCCGCCTGGCCCTGGGAGGCCGGGACGGCGCCCGCGTCATTCACATCGCCATAGGTCGCTCCAAAGTACACGTCGCGTGTCCCCGCCGTCTCCACCGGCTCCCAGCTCAGGACCACGTCTCGCGTCACATCCGTAGCCCCGTCTTTCGGACTGGGCTTGGAGGCCGTCTCTTCGCCGATGCCCGCCATGACGAGGGACACCTCGTCCACGGACAACGGCCGGTTGAAGATACAGACCTCGTCCATGTCGCCGAAGAAGACCTGGTCGTAGCCGTCGACGCCCGCCCCGCCTCCGGTGACGGAGCCGATGCCCATCTGGGAGTTCTCTCCGCCCGGATAAAAGGCGAAAGCGCCGGACGCCACCTGGACGCCGTTGAGGTAGAGCCAGGCCGTGGTTCCGTCGAAGACGGCCGCCACGTGAGCCCAGGTCCCGACGAGCGGATTCATGGTGTTGCTGGGCGAGACGATCGCAACCGCCCCCGTTTCAATCCGGAATGTGCCGCCGTTCTCCGGCCGCACCTGAAACTGCCACGGCGTCGTGCCGGGCCAGGCATTTCTCTTGCCGATCAGGCCTTGATAGGTCCCGCCGCCGCCATCCCACCGAATCCACATCGCCAGCGACAGTTGGCCCGTGCCCTCGGCCGGGTTCCATGTCCCCAGGTCGATCCGGGAGCCGGCTGTGCCGTCGGAGCTGACTCCGCTGCCCTGATACCCCGGCGAGAGCCACGTCAGGCCGTTGTAGAGGGTCCCGTCGTGTCCTTTGCCCGACAGATCGTGAGCGATTGTGCCGGTCCCTTCGTTCAGGGGATAGAACCCCACGAGGCCGTTTTTGATGTCGGCGTTCGCCACACCCGCGGCCAGACAGGCCCCCAGCACAAGCAATACAGCGGTCTTTCTCATTGTGGTTCCTCCTCAAAGGACTCGGATCGGTACCTCCAACGGTTCGCACAGCAGCACACTTGTTACTTCCGCGATGCCTCATTCACGGCACCGGCTCATATCCCAGTTTTCCCCAGACAGCCTTCTGCACCTGGTGCAGATCGGGGTTGCCCGGCTGGATGGAGTCCGTGCCCACGACCAGCCGGCCGTAATCGATCGTCCGCTTGTCTCTCCATTTCCAGTACTCGCTATGCCCGTCGGCGAAGGAGAACGTCGTCCCTTCGCCGTGGCGCACGGGGGGCGGGTCGTAGTTCCGGTTGGTCTCATTCTCGATCCCTCCCGGAACGGGCGCAGAACCCCACCAGGCTTCGCGGTCATATGGGATGCTCCAACTGGCGAGCGTGGCCCAGCCCTCGTCGACGAAGACGATTCTCTCGCCCGGGCGAGCGATCTTCATCCTCTTCTTGATGATCAGTTCCGGCTTGGTAGGCCAGCCGTTCATGGAATCGACGACGGAATAGGTGCGCATCTCGCCCCGAAGCCCGCTGGGGCACTGGTAGAGCTTGGTCGTCTTACAGAACGGAAACAAGGCCCCTTCTTCGATCACCCGGATCTGGTTCTCTACAGTCGTCTTGTTTGCGTAGTCCGCCCAGTGGACCCAGCCGTCCTCTTTCGCGGGAACATTCCACTCGCCGGCCTTGCCGGTGCAGCCCGCTACGATCTTGTCGTCGTTTTCGTCTGCGTAGAGAATCCACGCGGTGTTCAGTTGTTTGAGATTGCTCAGGCAGGCGGCTCGCTGGCCCTGCTCTCTCGCCTTGTGCAGAGCCGGCATGAGAATGGCCATCAGAATCGCGATGACGGCGATGACAACCAGCAGTTCGATCAGCGTGAATCCTCTAACCCGCTCCATGATCTCACCTCTCGGCCATCAGTTCGAGATTCCCGTGCACGTCGTGAACGACATAGACCGCATCCGGCGGCACTCCGGTTCATCATCCAAAATACAATAGTCAATATCGGCATTCCAGCATTGCACAAGTCCACCTTCTTTGTGTATAATTTCACCATCGCCCGTGGGGCCGGCGCAAGCGCCGCCCCGCCGCCCGATTCGATCATTTGAATAGTCGAGGTCGAGGATGTCCGATTCGAACTTCAAAACCCGGCTGCTGCACCGATTGAGGGCCAATTCCGACCTGTTTCGCCTGTTTGACTCCCTGACCGACGTGTGCTTCTTCGCCAAGGACCGCCGGGGCCGGTTCATCATGGGCAACCGGGCATTCCTGGAAAAGCTGGGCCTCAATCGCGAGGAAGACCTGATCGGCAAGGACGACTCCGCCTTCTTTCCCGAACGCCTGATCGAGATCTTTCTGCGCGACGATCAGCGGGTCATGCGGACGGGCGAGCCGCTGATCGACCGCGTGGAGCTGGTCTCCAACAGCGACGGCAGCATCGACTGGCACATCACGACGAAGGTGCCGCTGGTGTCCCGGAACAATCACCCCATCGGCATCGCCGGCATCACGCGGGACTTCCGCCGGTCGGGCGAGCGGTGGCGGCCCCATCAGCAGTTCTCCGCCGTCATCGAGCACATCGACAGGAACTACAGCCAGGCGATCCAGGTCGAGGAGCTGGCGTCGCTGATGTACCTGTCCGTCAACCAGTTCGAACGAAAGTTCAAGCAGGTGTTCCAGGTGTCGCCCGTCAGGTTCCTCACCGGCTACCGTGTGCACCGGGCCTGCTACGACCTGCTCCACACGGACCACACGATCACGCAGATCGCCATTCGAAACGGCTTCTACGACCACAGTCACTTCATCCGCCATTTCCGCGACGCGATGGGGATGACGCCGAATCAGTACAGAAGAGGATGAGAGGGGGACGTTTGAGATTTGAGATCTGAGATTTGAGATGCAGAGCGCGGCAACGATATCGCTTGAGACTCCTGGCAAGAGAGGAGAAACCATGAGCAAACGGCTGAATTTGACGAGAGCGTTTGTGTTGGCGGCGTTGGCGTGCCTCGTGCTGGCGGGTCCCGGGGCTGCGGCCTTTCGGGCGGGCTTTGCCGTGCGGGACGTGACTCCCGATCCGCTGCTGCCCGTCTCCGGCGGCGTCGGGCCCACCCACCCCGTGGCGCGAAAGGTCGGCCGATTGACCGTGAGGGCGATCGTGCTGGAGAACGACGGCACGCGGGTCGCGATCTGCAGCGCCGATTTCCTCGGATTCCCCGGCGTCCTGTGCGACAAGGTCCGCGTCAAAGTCCCCGGCGTCCCCGCGACGAATATCCTGATCGGCGCCACGCACACCCACAGCGCACCCGACTGCTACGGCTTCCCCGACGAGTCGGGAAAGACCACCGCCGACCTCGCCTATCTCGACAGCGTTTGCACGAAACTGGCCGAGTCGATCAATGAGGCGGTGCAGAACCTCCAGCCCGCGCAAGTCAAGATCGCCACCGGCAAAGCCAGGGGCCGAATCGCGTACAACTATTACGCCGAGCGGCTCTACGACCCGCGATGCCACGTCGTCCAGATCCTCGATACGGCCGGCAAACCCGTAGTCACGCTTGTCAACTATGCCTGCCACCCGGAGGTGATCGGGCCGGACCAGGGCATCCTGTGCCCCGACTTCGTCGGGCCGCTCTACGACCGGATCGAGCAGCGAGGGGCCGGCCGGGGGCTCTTCATGAACAGTGCCCAGGGCGGCATGGTCACCGCCGACTGCCGGGGTCCGGACGGCAAGGACATCCAGACCTGGGACGAGTGCGCCCGAATCGGGAACCTGCTGGCCGACGAGGCCCTTCGCATCGTGGCGGACGCCCCCATCCAGAAAAATCCGGCGCTCTTCTGCGGGGCCACGACCATCGAGTTCCCAGTCGAGAACGAAATGCTGCGGGCCGTGGTGAAGCTCTCGCCGCTGGGCTTCAAGCTGACTGAGGACGGCCGGGTGGCGACCCAGGTCAACGTGGTCAATCTGGGCAACGCGCAGATGCTCACGATCCCCGGCGAGGCCCTGCCGAACATCGGCTTTTATCTCAAGCGGAACATGCCCGCCGAGCACACGCTGCTGCTGGGCCTGACCAACGACGCCTTCGGCTACATGCTCGCGAAAGTCGACTGGAGCAGCTTCGAGCGATACGACTACATCACGCGAACCAGTCTCGGCGAGAACACGGGCGAGATCTTCATGCGGGAGGCCCTGGAGTTCGTGAGCAAGTGCCCACGACCTGCTGGAAGATAAGCACGAAATTCGAAACACATCCAAAGCACGAAATCCAAATGATCGAAACGCTGCCGCTCCTCGGGATCTCCGATTGGGACATTGAGATTCGGATTGTTCGTTCTTATCTCAAATTTCAGATTTCAAATCTCAAATCTCTGCGGCCTCGTGGCAGGGGCATCGTGACTCGGCGGTTGCCTCCCGAGGGAAGCCTTGTTATCCTACGCACCTATGAATAGAACGACTTTGACTCTGCTCGCGACGGTCGCCCTGCTGGCCGGCCGTGCGTCCGAAACCGCCTTCGCCTGCACCAGCTTGATCGTGACCTCGAGCGCCTCGGCCGACGGCTCGGTCTTCATCACGTACACGTGCGACGGGGTGTACCATCCCTACCTCGAGGTCATTCCCGCAGCCGATCACGAGCCCAACTCGTTCGTGGCCGCCGCTCATTGGACCGGGGGAATCGAGGGCAAGGTGCGGCAGGTCGCACACACCTACGCCGTGCTCGGCTCGGCCAGCGCGGGCCTGATGAACGATCGGCAGGTGGCCATCGGCGAAACCACCTTCGGCGGACGTCCCGACCTGCACAACCCCGACGGCCTGTTGGACTATCAGCACCTGATGGTCCTGGCGTTGCAGCGGGCTAGCGCCGCGCGGGAAGCGGTCCGCGTCATCGGAGAACTCATGGACGAGTACGGCTACCGTTCCGAAGGCGAGTCCTTCTCCATCGCGGACAAGAAAGAGGCCTGGATCATGGAGCTGATCGGGCCGGGCAAAGGGGGCAAAGGAGCCGCCTGGGTGGCCCTCCGCGTCCCCGACGGTTACATTAGCTGCCACGCCAACAAGGCCCGCATCGGCGAGTTCCCCACGGGCGATCCGGACAACTGCCTGTACTCCGAGAACGTCGTGTCCGTGGCCGTCTCGAAAGGCTACTTCGATCCCAACGCGGGCAAGCCCTTCAGCTTCCGCGAAGCCTACGACCCCGACAACTCCGCCAATCGCCGCTACGCCGACGCCCGGGTGTGGAGCCTCTTTCGCCGGGCCGCGCCGTCCATGAATCTGTCCGCGGACTATCCTCGCGGCCTGCCGAACGCTAAGCCCTTTCCGCTGTGGATCAAACCCGACGCCAAGCTCTCGACGAAGGACGTCTTTGCCCTGATGCGGGATCACTACGAGAACACGCCCTACGACATGACTCAGGGCGTCGACGCGGGTCCCTTCGGCAGTCCCTACCGCTGGCGCGACATGGACTGGAAGGTGGACGGCGTGGAGTACGCATGGGAGCGGCCCATCTCCACCCAGCAGACGGCCTACTCGATCGTCGCCCAGTCGCGGGCCTCGCTGCCCGACCCCGTGGGCGGCGTCCTGTGGTACGGCCTGGACGACACGTACACGACGTGCTACACGCCGCTGTATTGCTGCATCGACGCCGTGCCGCAATCGTTCGACGTCGGCAGTCTCCAGGCGTTCTCCTGGGACTCCGCGTGGTGGGTCTTCAACTTCGTGGCGAACTACGCCAGCCTGAAGTACTCGTACATGGTCAAGGACATTCAGGCCGTGCAGAGCGACATCGAGGGCAGCCTACTGGCGTTGCAGCCCGCGGTCGAAGCCACGGCGGTCGCGCTCTACCGCGACAATCCGGCGCTCATGAAACGCTACCTGACCGACTACACGGTCTCGCATGGCGAATCCACCGTGCGGCGCTGGCGACAGCTCGCGGAGCAGTTGCTCACCAAGTACAACGACGGCTACATCAACGGCCGCGGCGTAGGCTACCCCGAGCCCTGGCTCCGCAGGGTCCTCAAAGAAAACCCCGACCAGTTCCGCCTCGATCCCGCGAAACCATAGAGACGGGCTGTATTGCTCGACGGCGTGGGAAGTGCGACGCGCTTGTGCGGGAGATTCCGCGGGCATCTATCAGAGAGGTCCTGATTGACCGGGACGGGCAGGATGCGTAGCTTTGGGGCATGGCGCGATCAGCGAGAGTTGCGGTTCCAGGCGTCGGCCGGCAGGTCGTACTGGTGACGGGCGCTTCCTCGGGCATTGGGAAAGCGACCGCCGAGTTCCTGGCTGCCGAGGGGTTTCGCGTTTTCGGCACGAGCCGCAAGAGCCAAGCGGACGCCAACGGCGTGGAGATGCTGGAGTTGGACGTGCGCCGCGAGGACTCCGTCGAGCGATGCGTGGGAGAGGTGCGAGCGAGAGCGGATCACCTCGACGTGCTTGTCAATAACGCAGGCATCGAGCGGATCGGCATCGCCGAGGAGACGGCCCTGGAGGACGCCCGCGCGGTCTTCGAGACGAACTTCTTCGGAGTGGTGCGCATGACGAACGCCGTGCTGCCCGAGATGCGACGGCGCGGCCGGGGCCGCATCGTCAACGTCGGTTCGGCGGCCGCGTGGGTGGGAGAGCCGGGGGAAGCGTTCTATGCCGCGTCCAAACACGCGCTGGCGGGCTACTCGGAGGCGCTCCGTTACGAGGTGTGGCCGCTCGGCATCCATGTCTGCCTCATTGAGCCCGGGTCGTTTCGAACGAACATCGTCGCGGCGTCAGCGGCGCCCGAGCGGAAGATTCCGGACTATGACGCCGTGCGAGCCGCGGCGCGTCGAACGCTCGAAGACAGCGCACGAAAGGGCGGCGATCCCCGGACAGTGGCGAGGTTGATCCTGCGGGTCATACGCGCCCGTGCGCCGCATCTGCGCTATCCGGCGGGCCGTGCCGCCCGCTGTATCCCCTACCTGAAAGTACTGTTGCCGCAGCGAGTGTTCGAATCGCTCGTCCGGCGCGGTTTCGGCCTCCCGCAGGAGTGAGGACCGGCCGACCTCCCGAAACGCCGGGGACGCACCCCGGTTTCCGGAGTACTTCCAGAGTCATTCTCTTCGTGGCTTTATGTGAGCATGGCTTTGAGGCGCTCACAGGGGAAAGACGGTGGACGGAGTCCATTCCGCCGCTGTCGCCGCGTCTCTGTAGTCTCGGCGTTCTCTGTGGCGGGGATTCTCCCGCTGTGTTTCGTTGCTCACGAGCGCGGATCGGCAGAGCCGATGCGGATTGTTCATTCCTCGCGAGGTTTTCACACCCTCATCGAATCCGTCATTCCGAGGTCACGGGGCGTCGTAGCGATAGCGGAAGCGGCCGTCCGGGGCTGCGTCGCCGTCCACGTAGGCGTTTAGGATGTCCCCGGGGCGTTTGGCGTTGTCGATCCATTTGAATTCGATGGAGAAGCCGCCGGGCCCGATGCCAAGCAGCTTCCTGGACGCCGCGATATGAAGCTCCCGACCTTCCACGCGATACGCGGCCTCGCCGATCGGCTCCCACCGCCAGCCACCTTTGCAGACCTCCACGGACGTCTTGCCTGCGCCGCAGACCTGGCCATTCACGCGAAACTCAAACCCTTCCCAGTTCGGCGCGGCCGCTCCGGCGACGTGGACCAACAGCCACATCCAGTTGGGATCGGCGGCAGGCGAGATGGGACCGTCCGTCTGCGCGTAGAAATAGACGTTCTGGTCGTCTCGGGCCACTTTCAGGACGCGAAAGTCGTTGCGGCCCGACCGGACGACATAGTGCTTGTCCCCGCAGCCCGGGAAGTCGCGAGGCAACGTATCGAGGCCGTGGTCGCGGTAGACCGGCCCGACCTCGGCCCACTGGCTGAACGGCCCCGAAAGGTCGATCGTCTTGACCGCCGACGCTTGCGGAGCCGGCGTCATCCCCTTGAACCGGCGAATGGCGGCCGCCATCTGCATGTAGTAGTTGTCGCCGTAGCCGCCGTTCATCATCTCGACGTCCCGACTGAACTCGCGATCGAACTGGTCGCAGAAGACGACGGGCCCCTTTCCGGCGTTCAACTGCATGGCGATCCATTCGTTCCAGCCCGTGACGAACACCACATTCGGATCCAAGGCCAGAGCGCGTTTCCACTGCTCCGCGAAGTTGAAGCCGTACACGTACGAGTCGGGACGATCGTCGAGAACGCCGTCATGAAAGCTCCGCCCGCGTGCCCGGCCGGTGCTCATCATCTCCACACGACCGTCCTTCTGGGCCAGGTTCTGGCCGACGGAGACATCCACCTGCTCCGGCGTGCACGGGTCCCGATCGTAGGAGAAAGGCTGCGGATAGGTCGCCTCCCAGTGCCAGGCGTTTTGCGTGTTGATCAGTTCGAACGGCCAGTGGGCCTTGCGAAGGGTGAAGAAGTCCGCGACCTCCTTCGACGCCTCGGCCGGATCGCAGATCAGCAGCGGCTTGCCCTGCCAGCGGAACCACAAGTCAGGATAGCGTCCTGGCTCGTAGATCAATTCGTAGATTCGCTGAGCGGTCCGGCCGGCCTCGGTGTTCACCATGAAGGCGATCTGCGGCACGCAGTCGCCGGCCTGACGCTGCTGCTCGAACACCTCGCACAGCCGCAAGACCACGTCTTCGTAGATCACCGCGTTGGTCGTGTCGAACACGAGGAAATCCACCCCCGCGTCCGTAAGCAGCGAGGCGTGCCGGCGCAGGACCCACGGATCGTCGCTGCGATAGTAGCCGAACATGGGCTCGCCCCAGAAATGAAACGCGTTGACCGGCCCCCACGGCGGCGAGGCGTTGGTCTGCCGGGCATCCGGATTGTCCTTCAGGATCTGGGAGTTGTCGTAGACACGGTCCAGACGCTGCCAAAGGAAATAGAAGATCCCGACGTACCGGTCCTGACGGAACTCCCGCACATCCCGCGGTCCGGGAATCGCCCGCCCCAGAGCGTCGACGCCATACAGCGAGGACGGCGAGGAACTGCCCGCAGCAGCCACGGCGGGCATCAAGAGCAAGAAATACACCAGACTAACGTTCGTTGTCTTCACTCGTTGTCCCCTCATTCTCAGATCGATTTCACTTTGCGGACCATCAAGGAGGCGATCTTCGCATCGCCGGCGTGCACGCCGGGAGACGCGACGCCCCCGACGACCATCACGGCGACAAAGAGACTCCTCATGCCATCTTCTCCTGCCCCAACCCCAGGCGATTCAGCGGACACGTGAAAGCCGGACGAGTCCGCGGTGCTATCGAACGACGGGCGGGGCCGCGATGCGGATGTCGTCGAACCAAAACTGCATGCCGACAAAGCTGTGGTGCTCGGAGACGATCTCGAAGCGGTTCACGGCCGACCAGTCGAACAGGCCCCGCGAGTTGAGCCAGACGCCGTCATCCCACGAGCCGCTGTCCACGAAGTTCCGCAGCGGGATTTGGACGAGATGCCATTGGCCGTCCCAGGCAGCCGCCCTTTCGTCGATCGTCGCCGTCATCCGCCAGGGATGGTCCTGTGGGTCGGCGGTCTTGGTGTCCATGAATCGAACGTCGAATCGGGCCCCCGGCGTGTCGCCGCGTACCCAGAATTCGATCACGTAGCCTTGGGACACGAGATCCGTCAGATCCTTGTCCGGACGGAAATCGAACCCGATGCTGGCGTAGCGGTCGCAGCCCGCACAGTAAAGGCAGTACGCCCCCGCCGCCGGGTCGACGCCGCAATAGAAATCAATCGTCCCGTTGTTCGCGTAGATGGAGTTCTGAATGTCCTGGGCGACATAGTCCGTGTAGATATCGAAGCCCTCGCTGTCCGGCGTCATGACGAACGGCGTCTGCTCGGGGACCGTCAAGCCCAGGGCCTCGACCACCGGGAGGTTCAGATCGTGTTCGAACTGCTCGTTGGAGCCGCGGGTGAACAGGCCGAAGCCGCCCTGGTAATCCCAGGACGTCCAGGCGATGCCTTTCTCTTCGAGGTACTGGCGGACCACCTCGTACCATTGGGCCCGCTGCTCGTTGTCGCTGTTCTGCCGGTAGACGCCGAGCTCGCCGCAGAAGACCGGGACCTGCCGCTGGTTGCGGAAGTCGATCGCGATGTCGAGCAGTTGTTTGACGCGGGCCGCCGTGCCGTCGTTCTTGTACGAGACCAGGCTGCTCTCGACCCAGGTCCCCTTCAGTTCCGGCGGGCAGGCGGGCACGGGACCCGCCCCGTACGGGAACGGCACGCCCGACAGCGGGACCATCGACGGATCTGTCCAACTGGCCCCTTGGTGCGTGAACATGAACGGGTCGTAGAAATGGAACGAATAGATCAGGTTGTAGTCCCTGGGATAGTGCGGCACGGACTGGAGGTTGTTGTAGCTGCCCCAGCCGGCCCCGGTGACGACGATCGCATGCACCGGGTCCACCGCGTGGATCGCCATGATGACCGACTGCTGGATCTGGCCCCACCGGGCGTCGGTGATCCCGTGGGGCTCGTTGAGCACCTCGTAGCACAGGTACTTCGAACGGCCCTTGTAGTGCTCGGCCATCCGGGTCCAGACCGGCACGAGGACCTTGTCGATGTCCGCGTCGGTGCTGGCGTCGACGTCGAACGTGTGGTTGTCGAGGATCAGGTACAGCTCCAGCTCCTCGCACCAGTCGACGACCTGGTCGAGGAAATGGAGGAACAGCGGATCGAGCGTGTAGTTCGGGTCGCCGTCGGTCATGAAGTGCAGATTGATCGGCAGGCGAACCACGTCGCAGCCGAGGCTCTTGATGTCGTTGAAATCCTGCTTCGTGAACTTGGCGAACTGGATCTCGCGGGGGCTTCCGGCCTGGAACCAACTCGTGAGATTGACCCCGCGATGGAACGGCGTCTCCATGTTGACGCTGGCGCCCGGCCGAACCTGGGCCCGGCCGCACGTGGAAACCACTCCGATCAGAATCGAGACCGCCGCGATGCGAAACCGCATGATCATCACTCCTCAAGCGAGGGCCCCATTGCCCATCTTGCCATCATTATACCGACCGGCCCGTCCATTTCGAGGTCCAATCGAACAGTTTTGGGGTTGACAGGCCGCGGGGCAGGCCATAGAATCCCTTGCGTTGAGCAGTGGTTTTGCGGCTGTAGCTCAATGGTAGAGTGCTACCTTCCCAAGGTAGATGTTGTGGGTTCGAATCCCATCAGCCGCTTTCGGATTGGATTGGCTTGCGGACCCGAGCGAGCCGCGGAGGCGTCATCGCGATCTGGTCTTCAAAGAATCACTGACCCACCTTCTGACCTCCAGGAACGGATACCGGTCGAGAACGCCGAAGTGGGAGAGTCTCTTGGCGTTCAGCTTCGTCAACGCAGGAGAGGAGACGCCGCACAGGAACTTCGTGACGTTCGGAACGGAGCTGAGGCGCCCCGCCTTCCCGACGAACTCATCGGTCACTTCGTGAAAACCGAATGCGCTCAGGGGCTGTCGTTTCACCGTCTGAGGAATGGCGACGCGTCCACTCGTGCAGACCGAACAGTGCCCGCAGCGTTCCGTCCCGATCTCATCGCCGAAGTAGCGGGCCAGCCGGCCGCTGATGCAGGAATCGCTCTCGAAGAAATCGATCATGGCGTGGATCCGCTGGATCTCGTGGCTCTCCTTGGCCGCGAAGAGCCCGCACAGTCTCCTGCTCAAGGCGGCGAGGTCGAAGTCGCGGACAAGGATCTCGTACGCTTCCACCTCCTGTTTGGCCTGCAACTCGATCCAGCCCTTCTCGGAGAAGTAGTCCAGTGCCGCGACGACCCGCGACCGATCGGCCCCGCGATAGTCGGCCAGGATCGCCGGCATGTCCACATAGGTCCAGGTCTTTTTGGAACGGCAGCCCTTGAGGACCTCCTCGACGAACTCCCTCCGTTCGCCCTCGAAATGATCCAGGATGTCCGACGCCCGAACCCGATACTTGAACGCGTATTCGTCGAACCGCGTGTACCGGGGCTTGATGATGCCTTCCATGTCCAGGTACACGAGCAAAGTCTTGAGAGGGAGGACGCGGATGTCCAGGTCGTAGGACAGGCTTATCAGCCGGATTTCCCACGTCCGATCGGTCTGCCGCTGGATGGTCTCGAGCAGCCCATCGACGGCCGGTCGGTCCGGCGTATCCCCATAGACGAAGTTCTCCAGGACGCTGAGATTGTCCCGATTCGCCAGCACCTCGCAGAACGACGGGTCGCCGTCCCGCCCCGAGCGGCCGATCTCCTGACTGTAGCTCTCGATGGACTTCGGCAGGTCAAAGTGGATCACCCGCCGAATGTCCCTCTTGTCGATCCCCATGCCGAAGGCGATGGTCGCCACAACGCAATCGACCTGGCCGGCGAGGAACCGGCTCTGAATAAGCTCCCGTTCCTGGGAATCCATCCCCGCGTGGTACGGGCAGGAGTTGACGCCGTGGGTCTGAAGGAACTCGGAGACTCGTTCCGCCGTCTTCTGGAGAGTCACGTAGACGAGGGTCGGAGCCTTCGGCGATTCCTGAATCCGCTGGAGCAGGTGCGATTCCTTGCGGGATTCGGAAACCGGGGTGACCTGGAGAAAGAGATTCCTGCGGTAGAAACCCGTGGCCGTGACGTTTCCTCGGGGCACATCGAACTTGGCGCACATGTCGCCGATGACGCGCTCCGCCGCCGTGGCCGTCAGCAAGAGCACCTGGCGAATCCCGAATTCCTTCCGGTACGCGGGGAGCTTGAGGTATTCGGGGCGAAAGTTGTGCCCCCATTCCGAGATACAGTGAGCCTCATCGACCACGAGCAGCGAGGTGTCCATCCTCTGGAAGTGAGAGCGAAACCGCTCGTTCCGGAATCGCTCGACCGAGATCATCAGGATCTTCAGTTCCCCGTTTTGGGCCCTGCCGAGGATCCGGCCGTACTCCTCGGCGGTCAGGGTGGAATCAAGCCGGGCGGCAGGAATGTTCCGGCTCGTCAGGAAATCGATCTGATCCTTCATGAGCGCCAGCAACGGCGAAACCACAAGGGTCATGTGCGGCAGCAGTATGGCGGAAAGCTGATAGCAGAGCGATTTTCCCGCCCCCGTGGGAAAGATCGCCGCGGCGGACTGGCCGTCCAGGATCCGCGCAATGACGTCCTTTTGTCCGGCTCGAAAGGAGCCGAATCCGAAGTGCTTCTGCAATTCCGTCTCGATCATATCCCCTCCACTCCCGGCAGGTTCGTCGCATCCTCGCATGCGACTGTGGCCGTCCGCACTCGGTCGCCGGTCCGCAAATCAATCCGACAAACACTCCTTGGAGACGACTCTGCCGACCGCCAGGTGCACGACGACGAGTTCGGCATTGTAACGTCCGTCATTCGGGTCGAGCACGAAAGAAAGTCCTTCATCCGAGGCGTGCTCCACGGGCCTGAGGAATCGGCCGTTCGCAGGAAACCGCCGGGCGAGTTCGCCTCTCACATCTTCCGGCGTCATGCCGCTGCGGATGGCCCCGTGGAATTGTCGGAAAGGCTTGACAGGCGAGAGCGAGACAAACGGCAGCACCACGAGAACGGCGACGTATCCGACGGCCGCGACCTGGGCAAACCGGTCTTTCCACGCGGGCAGAACCGCAGGCAAGAGAAGCCCGGCGGCGGCAACGTAAAACCAGGGGCTGGTGGACACACCGAACAGCTCGTCGACCAGAGCTGTCAGGCCCAGGCAAAAGAGCAGATACGCGGCTATGATGGCGATGCCCAGCTTTTTCAAGGATTCCCTTTCGCTATGTCCATACATGGTATCGGGAATGCCGCGACAAAGCAAGCGATATCGTCACTTCTGTGCGGAGGTCTGCGCCATGACGTCGCGGATGAGGTCCCGCGCCCCGTCCTCGTGCTCGCTTTCGCGGATGACGGAGACGCGTCCCCGCTGCTCGAAGATCACGTAGCGCACCTCGCCGAGGTCTTCCACGCCGCGTTGACGAAGCAGGCCGTAGAGATCGCTGAGCGTCAGCCCGCATTTGCGGACTTCATTCTCCAACACCCGCCCCCGCACGACGAGCAGCCGCGGGGAGTGCGCGATCAGGCGGGCGAACGTGGGGAACCGTCGGAGCCGGGTGACAATCGTGTGGGTGACGAGCACCGCGACGAGGGTGGCCGCTCCGGCCAGATAGCTCGTATCGGCGTTCGGCACCCGCCCGACGATCGCTCCGACGGCGACCGCCGCCACGAAATCGAACGGCGACATCTCCGCAAGGGTCCGGCGTTCCCCCAACCGAAAGCCGATGATCGCCGTGACGTAGAGCAGGAACGCCTTGAGCACGACCCAAGCCACCGCCTCATTTCCGCCGACCAGGTGAGACATGCGATCCTCCCTTTGGAAACACGCGTCACACGACACAGATCCCGTCCCTCCATTCCGGAGGGGCGAGCGATTTTCGCGCATAGGGAAATTCCTGTGTGCCCTGGGTGCGGCGGCCTCACTCTGAATCGCGCACTGATCTCCGGTCCCGGGAGGCACAGGCGCCCGCCAGGACGCTGACCACGCCTGCGATACAGGCCGTGGCGCCGGCCCAGACGCCGCCGGACAGGCACAGCACGACTCCAAGACATGCGATGGCGACGCCGAAGGTCAAGACCACGATCCTCGCCAGCCGGATCTGCGACACCGAGGTCGTCCGCATTTCCTGCGACGAAACCTGGTTCGGACCTCGCGCATGCGACCTCTTGCCCAGCAGGTACCGAAAGAACGAGGTCAGACCGGCGAATCGATACTGCGGATCGACGTACTTTTCGACGACGTAGAATGCGAAGTAATAGGCCCGGGCGGACGCCCAGATCATCAGCAGCAAGAGCATGGCCGTCCGCAGCGTCGGGGCCTCAACCCAGACGAGGGTGAAGGAGCACAGGACGATGAGAACGAACAGCCCGGCCTTCAGGTACATCCATTTTGGATTCCGCAGATCCATTGTCGCTCCGCCAGGACGGGGCTCACCGAGTTTGAGCGACGCCCGTCTCGTCTGGGCCGCAGGAAAATTGGATCGCCGGGGCCTTCAGGCTGCCCGTCCAGGCGTCAACTTCTTTGATCTTGCCGGACGACCCGGAACTGATCCTGCCTCTCTTTTCATTCTGGCAACGGATGACGACTGTGTAGTCGCCGGGCGGGAGGTTGTGCCTTCCGACAAGGTCGATGCACGACAGTTCGGGATGCAGATAGGCCGTTCTGCCCGCGGGCAGTCTGCGGCTGAACACGGTCTCGGAGCCGCGTCCCACCACGCCGAAGGAGTACTCTGTCGTTCTGCCGTCGACTCCGACGACCGTCGCGCCGACAAAGTCGGCGCACTGCACGATGGGAATGAACAGGTCCTGCTTCGTGACATTCTTCACGGCAAAGATGATCACCGGGACGTTGCGATCCTCCGGGCGAACCACTCCCGCCCAGGCCTGCAAGCCGTTGACCGGCGTCGACCACTTCCTCTCGGAAAGCATGGTCAGCATCTCGCAGATCTTTTGCCTGCGGCTCTCCGGCAGAAAATGCGTGTCGGACAGAATGCCATCGCTCTCAGTGAGGACCCAGATCCCGGAGTCGCCCACCTTATGGGTCGCAAGCGGCGTCGGCCCGCGCCAATTCGACGCGACAAACGTGACAGCACGAAAGTCGATGCTCCTGCACGGCAGGCCCTTCAAGATCTCCGTCACCTCGACTCTCGCCTGCGCCCAGCGCACCCCGTCCCCCCGGTCGACGCCGGGCTCGTCGATCCGCGTGAGCCGGCCGACGACAACGTTGCGCGCCAGGTCCAGGTCGACTTCCATCGGAGGACGAGTCGGACCCGCCTGCACTCCCGCCGCGGCCGCCAAGAGGACGACGCCAAGAACGACTCCCGTCAATAGCCTCATACGCCAACCTGCTGCGGCTTTGCACATGTCCCGGCATCCCTCGATAACGACGGTTCGGTCCAACACGGAACCACGGGCGAACGGCCGATGCAGGACCAACCACTCAGCCCATCCTTGGGCCGAACGGCGATCATTATACAGTCTGCCCGATCCGGATCAATGACCACGATAGAATGTGGTCGTCACGTGTCGGGCCCTCAACCCAAATAAGGATGAAGGAGCACAGGACGATGAGGACGAACAGGCCGGCCTTCAGGTACATCCATTTCGGCTTCTGCAGGTCCATTCGTACTCAGCTAGGCCCCGGCTCCTGTGTCTTTCTTTCGGCGGCGGCACTGCTCTTCTGACCAACGGTACTGAAAGCCATCCGTAAGCGCAGTGATAAGTTGGTCCGTGTGTACGAATGCAGTCCGGTAGTTTGGGTCCAGACTAAGTCCTGTGTAATCCAGAATCTTTCGATCAGACGTTACGAATGCAACCGCCTCGCAGAGCAGAGCGGCAACGACGATCTCCAGGTCTTCATTCGGTACAAGGGCCTCTCGTGCGAGTTTCTGTTCCAGTGAGAAGGCCCGCGATTCCATGCATCCTTCAACGGCGACTCCGCCAGTAGAAGGGACGGCGCCTCTGGTGCGCCACGGCCAAGACTCGGATCTCATCCCGCCGAACCGAGTAGATCAGGGAGTAGGGAAATCTGGCGATGTGTCTCCTCCGGACACGATCCTGGATCAAGGGAGCGGCCTCCGGAAACTCGGCAATCTTGCCAATCGCATAGTGAACCTCGTCGATGAATGCACTCCCCAGACCGGAACTCCGTAGATCATAGAAGTCAGCCGCTTCGTTGAGCTCCGCCTCGGCCGCCTCATGGATCACCAGCAATCGGCTCATCTTCGCCGAGCCCGGGCGCGATTGAGAACCTCGTCTGCCGGATGGGCATGCGCCACACCGCTGTCGAGTTCCTCGTCTCGACGGACAGCCTCATCCAGCCAGAGTTTCTCCACTTCGGCCTCACTCAGGGCATCCAGGCTGGCCAGCAATTCGCGAGCGAGGTCGGCACGGGCCTCCGGGTCCAGTTGAAGCGCCTTGGATTTCAATTCTTCACCGCTCATAGGTACGCCTTTGCATCCTGATCACAAGTTTCCGTCATGCTGGGCCTCTATGCCTGACAAAGATTATACAGGATCTCGTGCGTTTCTCATAGGATCGCAATGCCTATTCGCCCACTATTATACGGCTTAGAGGGTCCACGTCAAAGGTCGCAGTGGACGCGGGTATCATTGGCCGACGGTCTTCTCTATACGGCGGTCGGGCACGAGCCACATGACCGCCACGAGAACGTACAGCCCGCACGCGATCCACGGATCGGCCAGGGCCAGCAGGACCGCGACGGCGTAGATCACGATGGAGACCTTGCCCTTGAAGTCCCGCCCCATCGCGGTCGCCAGGATGGAATCGCGACCGTGCAGGGCGATGAGGGCCCGGGTCAGGATGAGATAGGCGATCGCCGACAATAACATCACGACGCCATAGAGGGCCACCGGCCATGGCGCGAAGTGGTTCTCGCCCATCCACGCGGTGACGAAGGGAATCAGCGACAGCCAGAACAACAGATGCAGGTTCGCCCAGAGGGTGCGGCCGTCCACGTGCTGGATCGCGTGGAGGAGATGATGGTGGTTGCTCCAATAGATGCCCAGAAAGACGAAGCTGAGCACATAACTCAGGAAGACCGGGATCAGCGGCCGCAGATCGGCCACGCGGACACCCTGCGGCGGCTCCAGTCCCAGCACCATGATGGTGATGAGGATGGCAATCACCCCATCGCTGAACGCTTCCATGCGTCCTTTGTTCATCAGCCGATCCCCCGCGAGGGCCGACGCGCCGGCGTCGTTGCCGGGCCTGGGGCCCATCAGAGAGTACTCGGCAATCTTGAGTCGCGTTCAGACGCCCGGCTTGATCAGTCCCTCGCGTTTGCACTCGCATCAGGGCAACGCCGGCGCGTTCCGGCCGCAAGAGACGTTACAGAGGATTGCGTCTCATGCGTTGGCCGGTCCGGGCGGCCAGGGCCATCCCGATCGCTCCATGGATCACGGCCGTCAGGAGAATCCAGCCGGTGGCGTCGCCGACGACGTCGATGGATCCCTGGGCCCACTCGTACGCGCCGAGCCCCCCTCTGCGCGCCGTCGCCCCGGCGACCACGCCGGCCTGGACGAACGGGTTCATGTCCAGGTAGGGTGCGAGGATTCCGTCGTCGACGTGACTGACCTCCAGGACGATGGCCGCCATCAACGGAATGATCGCCCACAAGGCCGCAGCCAGAGCCATGTTTGCGATGACCGCCGCAGTCGTATGCTTGAATCGCTGGCTGAAGTACAGGCCCGTGCACGACAGGAAGACCGTAACCCAGGCCACAATCAATCCCAGTTGCACAATCGCCACCCACTGAACGTACCCGACGGATGCGAAGAAAACGATGTGTGCGAACAGCAGCATCCAGACCGCCGTACAGCGGCGCACCACGCCGCCGAACTTGCCGGCCAGGATCTCCCATTCGCCGATGGACGTGGCCAGCAGGAGCGGCCAGGTCTGGGCCTCCTTCTCCGAAGCGATGCACGTCGCCGGCAGCACCGTGGTGAAAAGCATCCCGACGGAAAAGAAGACGATCATGTACGCCCACTGGACCGCGCTTTCGTCCAGGCAATCCTCCTTGACGCACATCCCATAGGTCAGACAGATCAGCCCGAGGATGATGATCCCGCCGATGACGTTCATCACCCGATGCTTGCCCAACAGCGGCACGCGGCATTCCTTCCAGAACACCG
>JBDKUU010000420.1:0-12244 GCA_039679525.1 Phycisphaerales bacterium
CGCTCTAACAAGCTTATTGGCAACTGAATAGTTGCTGGTTGTTTGGCGGCGGGTTTTTCGGTGGGCCCTTGCCCACCGAAGAACCCAATTTTTCTCCCGACATTATGAGACATCCGGATTTCTGCAACATGGACCTTCGGCCTCTATTCTTCCAGGAACTCCGCTCGGCGGCCTCCTCGACGAATACGGCTATCGCGTTCGACCCGGCGAACCGAAGAGAACAGAGGAAAGAATCGCGGAGCGGATCCTTTCCTTTCGATCTAGGCCGAATGTCCATTTTGCAGAGGTCCTGATTCATATGGCAACGAAGAAGACTGTGCAGACTGTGTTGATGACCTTGCTGCTGGCCCTGCCGGCCGCGGGGGCCAACTGGACGAATTATTCGGACGATTTCTCCGGCGCGATCGTCGAGACCGACAGCGCCCTGCACTCCAGCTTTTATGAGACCGGCGTCAATCCGCTGCCGGAGCCCTATCTCCAATATCACGGAACCGGCAAGGATCGCGGCCTGTTGTTCATGGCCTACGGCGAGCAGCCGGCGGCTCTGGGCTATTGCCTCTCCTACGACGCGGCCCAAAGCCGCAAGATGATCACGGGCTCCGTCACGGTCCAGGTCTCCTTCCCCTGCGATGCCGAGGTGTCGCAGATGCCGGCGGGCAAGCTGTCCTATGCGACCTCGCCCGACGGGATCGCATGGTCTCAAACCCAGCCGCTCTGGGCCGGACGCCAGACCATCCCGATCCGCTCGACAGAAGGCACATGCTACATCCTCTTCACAGGCGATCGCGCCAAGATCGATGACGTTCATGTCGCTCTGTCGGTGGCGCCCGCGGCCATCGTTGTCCGGCCCAATTCCGGCGCGACGATTCAGCAGGCCCTCGACGCCGCCAAGTCCGGCGACGTGATCGAAGTGGCCGCCGGCACCTACACCGGCTCGGGAAACTGGGACCTCGACTTCCGCGGCAAGCGGATCACGCTCCGCAGCGCCAGCGGCCCCGAGAGCACGATCCTCGTCTGCGGCAGCGGACACCGCGGCTTCTACTTCCACCAGGGCGAGACGTCCGACTCCGTGCTCTCCGGCTTCACCATCCGCGGCGGGCGGCTCACCGGCTCGACCACCCTGGGCGGCGGCATCTACTGCGAAGGGGCCAGTCCAAGCGTCATCCACTGCGTCGTCGAGGATTGCCGCGCCGGCCTGGGCGGCGGCATCGCCTGTCTCGGCGGCCGGCCCGCCCTCGTCGGCTGCGCGATTCAGAACTGCTCGGCGACCGCGTCCGGCTCGGGCGTCTACCTCTTCGACACCGAGGCGGCGTTCTCCGGCTGCACGATTTCGAACAATATCGGGTCCGCCCGGGGCGGCGGCGCGTACTGCAGCGGCGACTCGCTCGACGCGAGCTTCAGCAACTGCGTGATCTCGGACAACCGCGCGGCCGCCGGCGGCGGGATCCTCGCCGAGCGATTCTCCGGTTCGGCCCAGCAATGTCACGTCTCGATCGTCAACTGCACGATCGTCTCGAACCAGATCACGTCCGCCGGTTCGGCCGGCGGCGTCGATGCGGACAGCGCCGACGTGACGATCCGCAACAGCATCGTTTGGGACAACAGCGGCGCCGGCGTCGCGCCGGCCTACGCGGTGGACGTGAGCTACTCGAACGTCCAGGGCGGCTACTGGGGCGAGGGCAATATCAGCGCCAGTCCGGAGTCCGCGGATTTCAACTACCGCCTGGACGCGCAGAGCCCGTGCGTCGACGCCGGAGACCCGAGTTCCTCGGCCGCGGCCGAACCCTCGCCGAACGGCAGCCGGATCGACATGGGCGCTTTCGGCGGGACCGTCGAAGCCGCCGCGAGCCCGCGTTCGATCCTGCACGTCGACAACACGGGAATCCAGCCCGACTCCTACTCGACCATTCAAGCGGCCATCGACGCCGCCCGGAATGGCGATATGATCCTCGTATGGCCCGGCGTCTACGAAGAAGAGATTACTTTCCAGGGCAAGGCGATCACGGTGCAGAGCGCGGCCGACGCCGCGGTGATCACGGGGCCCGATCACGCCTGCTCGTTCTATATGGGCGAGCGTGCCGACAGCGTTCTCGCGAACTTCGTCATCACCGGCTGCAGCGAGAGCGGGATCTTCTGCAATGGAGCTTCGCCTACCTTGAGGAACCTGACGATAGTGAAGAACTCCATCGGCATCGAAGGGTTCGGCGGGGCGTCGCCCGATGTCGTGAACTGCATCGTCTGGGGGAACCCGCGGGCGGCCTTGTTCGAGGTCGACGCCAGGTACAGTTGCGTCGAACCGACTTCCTGGGACGTCCAGGTCAACAATATCAAGGCAATCGTGGGGAACATCGGCGTGGACCCGCTGTTCGCGGATTCCGCCAATGGCGACTACCATCTGAAGTCCTCCTACGGCCGGTACAGTCCGCGGAACGATACGTGGGTGCGTGATTCCGGGAAGAGTCTCAGTCCCTGCATCGACAAAGGCGACCCGTCGGACGACGCGAGGAACGAGCCGCGAGGCAACGGCGGCCAGGTCAACATGGGCGCCTACGGCGGCACGCGATTCGCCAGCAAGAGCGGCGAAGCGACGTGCCCGTGAAAGGAAAGCTGGACTTGGGCAAAATGGACATTGGGCCTATATTCTTCAAGGAAATCTGTTTCACGATTTCCTTGAAGAATCGACGCAGGCCCGTCTATGGACGGTGGTAAGATTTAGGAAGGAAAAATCAAGGAACAAGATTTTTCCTTCCTAAAGTAGGCCCAATGTCCATTTTGCCTAAGTCCAGTCGGAGGTTTGGAGAATGAACTTGGCTTCGGAAAAGCCGAGGGTGATTCTGTGAGGAGTGTGGCCTTGAGGAACATACAGGCCTGAGCAGGGTCCTTGTCACCCAAGCGCGAGCGATCGTGCTTTTGGACGCTGTCTGGTGGTGGGAATCAAGGGCCGGTCGTAAGGTCGGCTTGGGGTGGGGGGAGAGCAGAGATGCGGCAGCCGGTCGTTTGGGCTGCTTCAGACTGCTCTCCCTTATTTTGACTTGGACGAACGGGTATTCCGTTCTTGATATGCGATACGCTCTTTGATACTCAATCCGTGGGGACGGCCGGTTGACCGTCCCCCATATGTTGGGCCTTGGGGGGCCTGGCTGATTTCGTGCACCGGACCGGTCCATGGGACGTATTGTTCTTGCATTCGGACCGGTCTTAGTCGTATAATAACCAGTTGCCGAGTGACGAGTCCCTCAACGCCGTGTCGGGCGTCGGGTTCTCAGTCGGCACGCATAGGAGCTTTAGGATCGGAGGACTTAGCTATCCGTACGAGATGCCAACCCATCTCAGTCGGAGCCGGCGGGGTGAAAGCCAGCTACAGAGCAGCGTTTACGCTTGTCGAGCTGCTCGTGGTGATGTCTGTGATTTCCATGTTGATGGCCATCCTCGTGCCGGTGATCCATGGGGTGAAGCGCCAGGCGACCGCGCTGATGGGAATGCAGAATCAGCGGGACGTCGCTTCCGGCGTGAACCTCTTTGCTGCCGATAACGAAGACCGCTACCCCGATTCCGTGGCGACGGTCGGATTCGACGACAAGTGGAATTGGTACGATCCCACGGTCATCACGGGCAAGAGCAAAAGGACTCCCCAAATCCACCGGTCGATGAGCGCCTACCTCCACCCGTACATCCCCGAGGGCAAGACGATGTTCTGCCCCGGCGGACCCAAGCCGTACACCTATCGCGAGCAGTGCTGGGATGCGGGCGACGATTGGGACAACCCCGATACGCCGCTCTCGTCCGACCCGGTCGACGGCACCTACTGCTTCTATTGGAATTATGTCGGGTATCTCGGCGAGCCGAAAATGCTGTTCCGAGGTCCGCGCGGGCCGGCCGGCGGGAGCGGGCAGAGCCGATTGCTCGTCAGCGACTACTTCGGGTACGGCCACTGGCAGACTCCGAACGCCTTCGCGAGCTGCGAGAGACTCGCCGGCGGTTTCGCCCTGGACGAGACGTGGCTGGCGGCCGCCTGGTGGTCGGTCGCAGGCGATCCCCAGTCCAAGATGCCGAAGGTCAAGCTCCGCGCCGCCTATACCGACGGACACGTCGAAACCTACACGTCCGAGGACACGACCGCGATGCGGGTCCCCATGGCCCCGGAAGGCGCGCCGCCTTATCCCGACGGCGCGGGCAGCCGAGGCATCTTTTTCATCCCACAGTCAGCCGTCTACTGAGTGACGGCCGGCGCGGCCGCGGCCGCCACCGGGATACCGTTCGCCTTCCACCAGCTCTTCCACATCTTCTGGGTCGCCACGCGTCTCTGCCAATCGGACCGGACCCAGTCGAAATCCTTGGGCGCCGCCAAAGTCTTTTTCGTCGGGTTCGCTTCCTGAATCTCGCTGACGCGCCGCAGGAAAATGTCATGAACGACCGTGCCGACATCATTCCTGATGGAGAAGTGCGTGTCATTCAAATGGTCCAGGAGGATGTCCGCGAGAATCGCATCGTACTGGCGGACCTCGTCCTTCGTGAGCTTCTTGCCCCAGGCCGGTTCCTCCGTGTTGTCCGGGTCGGCGTCCCAGCTCCATTTGGTTCTGATCCCGCCGAGCTGAAACGCCGTCGTGATGCGGATCTCGAGGGTCTGATCGTTCATTGCGATTCTAATGTCCTGCGGCTTTATCAATTTGCTCTGGGCCAACATCTCCACCGCAAGCCAGCGGATGCGCACGTCGCGATGGGGCAGGAGCTTCTCCCGAATGGCCGTGACGATCTGGTTCGTCTTGGCCTCGCCCAATTCCGCCGGCTTGAAATCACCCGAGGTTATCGCTTTCGTGTAGACTGCGGCCCCGGTCAGAATGACCTCGGGATCCGGATCATCGAGGAGCGGCAGAAATGCCAGCGGCTGCTTCGCGAACAGACCGTTGAGCAGCAGTTGACGTTCCAGCACATTGGATCGGCTGTCCTCGAATTGAACGCCGTAGTAAGACATGCCGGTGTTGTTCGCCTCGATCTCGCCGGTCATGAAGCCCTTCCAAATGGCGATCGGCTGGTGGACCCGCTGGCGCAGCATGGTCAGCCATTGCTCATCGGTGAACGTCGCCGTCCACATCTTCTCGTAGTCGGCCGAGGCGGCTTGCTGTCCAGTGCCGGACTCGGCTGCATAGAGAGGATTGAGCAACGCAACGAATAGAAGACCCGCGAGAGTCCACGTTCCGATCCCATCAATGGTTCGTCTGCCGAGCGTCTGATGATTGTGCATGATCCGGACCTCCCACTGAAAACATTGTGCAGCCCACGTTCAATTGCCGTTCCGTCGATTCGGACCTCCAACAGGATCGGCATTGTACTTCACTTCAGCGACCCAAGACAACGGGAATCGGCTCATTCAGGGACATGAGTGTGACGGAGACGCGTTGCCGCCGGGGCATTGTGAGACACGCTCACAAAGCCGGGGCAGTTCCGTGGTCCGCCCACCACTGTCTCCATGCCTTCTGCGCCTCGCAGCGAGCCTGCCAATCGGATTCGACCCAGTCCAATCGCTCGGGCAGAGCGATGGATCCGTCCTGACCGCCCCCTGTGCCCTGCAGGTCATGGAGCCGTTGTTCGAAGAGGCACCGCAGATCGCGGCCCGCCGCATGCCTGACGAAGAAATGAGAATCGTTGAGGTGTTCCAGAAGAATCGGCGCCAGAAGAGCCTGCCAGTCGTGAACCTGTTGCGGGGTCAGGTGAGGAGTCGTTCCATCGAGAGCGTCTGTCCCGGGCCGCTCGTTCAACCAACTCCTCACGACGGGCATCCAAAACGCCGTCGTGACGCGAATGTCATTGGTCTCATCGTTGAACCCGCGTTCTATGTCCTGCGGCGTCAGCCAGCCATTCTGCGCGAGCGTCTGAATCGCCGCCCAGCGGACGCGCACATCGAGATGGGAAAGGAGTCTTAGGCGAAATGCCTCGGCGATCTGCTCTTTCACTGCGGGATCCAGTGACCGCGTCGCCTGCGAAAGTCTGTAGGCAGCGACGCCGGTCAGTACGGTCTCCGGGTCTTGGTCGTCGAAAAGGCGAACAAACAGAAGCGGGTGTTGCAGCATCAGATCGTTGCTTTCCAGATGGTTCTCGAGCACGAGAGACTGGCTGTCCCGAAATGTCAATCCCTGAAAGCTCATCTCTCGGTAACCCTCTCCGACCGAGCCTGAGTCCACGCCTTGCCAGAGGGCGATGGGCTGATGGACCCGCTGGCGAAGCAGTTGAAGCCATTGCTCTTCGGAGAACGCCAGATGCCACATCTTCGCGTACTCGTTCGAGATGATTCGCTGCCCGCCGCCCTCGAGCCCGACAGCGGTCCGGGCCGTCGACTGACAGGAACACAAGAAAGCGACAAGCGACAACGGCATCACACATCGAAAGACGGCTTTGACAAGAGAATCTCGCATGGTCCTATCCTCTCACAGTTCAGCACGCCCTGTTGTATTCTCCCCGCCGGCGACCGCCGGTCCTTTAGGGCCCTCGCATGTGTTCTCGTCCGACTCCAGCCTGGCACGAGGTGCATCTTACGCCAAAACACCCCATTCAACAAGGGGATTCCCTCTCCGTGTGCGGGCTGCGGCCCGGCCTCTGAGCCATTGCTTTGCGGCGGGTGGATTCGGTACAATAGAGAGTAGTCGCAGCTCGCTTGAGAGGGTACCATGTGACAAACCTGCTTTACATTCTCGCGGCATGGATGCTCCTTTCCTCGGACCAGGCAGCGACGAGCGATGCGAACGTCCCCCCGGGGGCGACGGCGGTCTTTCGCTTCTGGTCGCCCTCGTGCAGCCGGCACTTCTACACGCTCGACGAGGTGGAGAAGACCCAATTCCAGACTCGCTATGCCAGCACCTGGACCTGCGAAGGGCCGGTGTTTCGGGCCTTCCCGACGTGGAGCGACGAGCGGCTGGCGCCCGTGCATCGTTTCTGGTCGGGCCTGCTCAACACGCACTTCTACACAGTCGACGAGCAGGAGGCCTACGGCTTGATCCTCAACCGCTCGGACGTATGGACCTACGAAGGCATTGTCTTCTACGCCTATCCCGCGGGCCGTCAGCCGGCGGGCACGGTCCCTGTGCATCGATTCTGGTCGGGCTCCCTCGGGACCCACTTCTACACGATAGACGACCGCGAGCGGTTCTCGATGGTCAGCGAGCAGACCGACGTCTGGCAATACGAAGGGCCGGCGTGTTACGTCTATCCGCCGGCGGACCCGTGCACCGCCCGAATCGTCAAAGGACCCGCTCTCGAGTGGGTCACGCCGGACTCCGTGACGATCATGTGGGAGACGGATGTCCCCGGAGACTCGCGCGTGAGTTACGGCGTCGAATCCGTCGACGAGCGCGATGTCGGAGATCCGACGTTCGTCACGCTGCACAGGGTCGTGCTGTCCGGACTCGCTCCGGATACGCGATATGTCTACCGGGCCGCTTCGGGACCGGCCTCGCGCGAGGGCGCCTTCACCACCGCGGCGCCGCCCGATCGGGCGTTTCGCTTCGACGTCTTCAGCGATACCCAGTGGGATCCGCAGACGTGCGCGAAGATCGTGCGGAACATCCTTGGCGACCAGCCCCGTTTGGTGTTTCACGCGGGCGACCTGGTCAGCGCGGGCCGCAATCTCGCCCCCTGGGACACCGAGTTCTTCGGCCCGGCCGCGGTTCTGCTGGCGAACATCCCCTTGATCCCGCTCCCCGGCAATCACTGCTATTTCGGAGGGGAAGGCCCCTGGTTCTTCTACTACTTTGGCCGGCCGGTCTCGCAGGCATGGTTCTCGCTCACGTACGGCGCCGTTCGGTTCGTCGGAATCGACACCAGCGTCCCGTTCTCCGCCGGCAGTCCGCAACACGACTGGCTCTTGAAGGAGTTCGCCTCGCCCGCGTACGACGACGCGGCCTGGCACGTGGTCATCCTGCACGAGCCGCCGTTCACCTCGACAACCGGACACGGGGACAACCTCGCCGTGCAGGAACAACTGGTCCCGTTGTTCGAGCAGTATGGCGTGGACGCGGTCTTCAGCGGGCACAGCCACGCCTACGAGCGATACCTGAACCGCGGAATCACTTACATCGTCACAGGGGGCGGCGGGGGACCTCTGTATCCTCTGGCGCCCGACGCCAACCCACCCATTCGCAAGGTCGGGCTGAGCATCCACCATCACTGCTCGGTCGATGTCGATCCGGCGGCCGGCAGATTGACGATCGCGGCGGTGGACGCCAACGACCGGGTCTTCGATCTGGTGAGGCTGCGAAAATGATCGGGCGATCACAGCCCTGCGGCCCTCGCGGCGAATCTTCTGTGTTCCCTGGGGCCCTCCATGCGTTATCATAGGGCAGGCGTCCCTCGGAGTTGGACGCCGTGCGTCTGTGTCTGTGCCGAGGCTCGGGATGGGTCGTGGACAACTGAAATCCGACGTCTTGCGATTGGCCTTCCTCCTGGGGCTGTGCTCGGCCATTGGCGTCTACCTCATCCTCACGACCGCGGTCATCTCGAAAGACGGGACCTTCTATATCGACCAGGCCAGGCGGATCGCCCAGGACCCGGCGGGCGTGTGCCGTCGCTATCCGCCGGGATATCCTTTTCTGCTCTGGGCAAGCCACAAGGTCGCGAGCTTCTTCGTCGAGGGGGACTCGCCGATGTTGTGGGTATATTCGGCGCAGGCTGTCACGCTGTTGTGCCGGGCGCTGACCTTGATCCCTCTGTACTTCCTGGGCAAACGCCTGGTGGGGCCGACCGACGCTTTCTGGGCCTTGTTCCTGCTCCTGATCCTGCCTTATCCCGCATTCCATGTGGCCGATGTCGTGCGAGAGTGGCCATACCTGCTGTTCTTGAGCACGGGCCTGTTCCTCCTGTATTGGGGGCTCACAACGGGGCGATCGTGGGCCCTCGTGCTGATCGGCCTGGACGCCGGGCTCGGATATCTCATCCGGCCCGAATGCGTCCAATTGTTGCTGTACGCGGCGCTTGGGTTGATCGTCGCAAGACAGTCCGCGTGCGATGCGAAGCACTGGGTCAGTTCGACGCGACTGCTCAACACGGGTCTGCTGACGATCGTCGGCTTCGTCGTCCCCGTCGTGCCCTATGTTCAAGCCAGCGGCGGCATCGTGCCGCATCAGTTCAGGCCGCCGTCCTCCAACGTGCCGCCGGTCCTCAGCGCGATCGGACCCCAGGCCGCTTCCGACGCGCCTCTGGAGTTCGAAGTGCGGGCGGGCGAGCTGCTCGAGTTGCCGATTCGCGCAACTGACCCGGATGGCGATGCGCTTGCCTACTCGCTGGCAGGGGCGCCCGCAGGATCAAGCCCGGTCTATCAGTTCCGATCGACGACCGTCGGGGCCCAGTTTTGGACGCTCTCCGAACAGGAGAAAGAACGGCTGGCCACAGTTTATTGCGAGATGTGGGACTGCGAAGGCATCGCCTGGTATGCGTATGCCCGGCCCCACGCCCGGCCCGGCCTGCTACCGGTCTACCGCTTCTGGTCGCCCACCCAGGGGCGGCATTTCTTCACGATGAGCGAATCGGAGAAAGAGACGATCCTCGCGGAATCGGCCCGTGAATCGTGGGTCTGCGAGGGACCCCTGTTCTATGCGTTTGGAGAGGCGAGCCATCCGGCCGACACCGTCGCGGTCTACCGGCTTTGGGACCAGACGCGCGGGTACTCGTGGACGACGACGCCTCCGGCCCAGAACGACGCGGGAAAGGACACCATCGCCTGGTACGCGCATTCGCCTCAGGATGCCCCCGCCGGGGCGAAGATCGAGTCCGGCGTTTTCCGCTGGCGACCCAATCCGGAGCAGGCGGGCAAGCACTACATGGACCTCGTCGTCACAGACGGAAAAACGCCGTCCTGTCAGTTGTTGATCGTTCGCGTCAAAGCCGGCGCCGCCGGACGAGACGAGCAGCGCGACGAATCGGGCGCCACCCGCATGACCGCGGGCATCTCCAATCCGGATGCGCGCGCGCTGCTGGCCCTGTACCAGCGAGTCTCTCTTCGCAAGCTGGCCAGAGCGGTAGAGGAATTGGTCGACGGAATCAGCAACGATTTCATGATCATCCCGGTTCTGCCGTGGATTCTGGGGCTGTGCTCTGGGCTCAAGGGTCGGGCGGGCCGCTTGGAACGAACCCTGATGTTCGCCATTCTCCTGGTCGGCATGGGCATGGTGGTCGGTCGAGGCGTCTGGCTTGCCCCCGGCACGGCCCGGCGGTACTGCCTGCCCGTGATTGCGTTGACGATCTTCTACGTGCCGGCGGGCGTGGACGTCATGGCGGGAGCGATGAACCGCGTCTACACATTCCGCGGCAGGCTGGCGGCGATCGGCGCGGAGCGGCGGTCTCTTTGGTGCTACCTCCTCCTGCTCGGCGGCATCGTTCTGTGCGCGCCCAAGCTGATCTGCACGCCGCAGCGGGGAGACAAAGCCGGCCTGCGTGCCGCCGGTCAGTGGCTGCGGGTCAATACGCCCGCCCAAGCGATCATTGCCGATCCGGACAAGCGCGTGTATTTCTACGCGGACCGCCCGGGGTTTCTGTACGAACGATATCCCAACTGGAAAAAGGCGGATTACGTCGTCGTGATCGGGACGGACGCCGGGATTCAGATACCCCAGGGCTGGACCCGGGTGTATTCGGTCCCCGTCGATTCCCGTCACCGGGCCGACGTGTCCGTCTACGGCAAGACGCCCGTCCCTGGGGGGATCTGAGATTTGAAATTTCAAATCTCAGATGCTCGGCAGCGGCCAGTACGGGGAGTTCGTCCTCGCGGCGGCCAGAACCTCGCGGATCTTGGCCAGCACCTTCGGCTGGTCGGCCGCGACGTCGGTCGTCTCGCCGAGATCGGTCTGAAGATCGTACAGCGCCAGGCCCCCGCTCGGCAGGCGAATGGCCTTCCACTGGCCCATCCGCACGGCCTGCGAGAAACCGCGTTCGTGGAATTCCCAGTAGAGATATTCGTGCTCGTTCTGCTTGCGGGGCATGCCCAGGAGCGTCGGCGCCATGGACACGCCGTCGGTGGTCGCCGGCGTCTCGCCGCCCGCCAGAGCCGCCAGCGTGGGCAAGAAGTCCCACGACGCCGAGATGTGGTTGGTTGTGGCGCCTGCCTGAATCCGGCCGGGCCAGCGGGCGACCAGAGGCACGCGGATGCCGCCTTCATACAGGTCGCGTTTGATCCCTCGCAGGGGGCCGCTGCTGGTGAAGAAATTCGGGTCCGAGCCGCCTTCGCGATGCGGACCGTTGTCGCTGCTGAAGAAGACGAGCGTGTTCTCGTCGATGCCGAGGTTCTTGATCCGCCGGAGAATCCGACCCACCCCGCGGTCGAGTCGCGAGATCATCGCGGCCCGGCCCTTCTCCGTCTGCGGCCAGTCTTTCGCCTCGTAGTCCCCATAGTCGGGGACTTCCATGCCGTTCATACCCGCCTCGTTGTTCGCATGCGGGAGCGTCACGGCCAAGTACAGGAAGAAGGGCCCGCCCTTGTTTCGATTGAGGAACTCCAACGCCTCGTCTTCCATCAGGTCGTAGTCGTACTGGCGTTTCTCGACGGCCACGCCGGCGCCGTCCGCGCGATCGCCGTCGACCTTGTTGCTCAGCAGGACGCGCTCCCCGTTGCGGAAGAGGAACGCCGGGTAGTGATTGTGCGCGTGGCGCTGGCACAGGTACCCGAAAAAGTAGTCGAATCCCTGGCTGTTCGGCGTGCCGGAGGTGTCGGGGCCGCCCAAGCCCCACTTGCCGATCAGGCCGGTGGTGTAGCCGGCGCGTTTGAGCATCCTGGGCAATGTCTCCGTCTTCGCGGGCAGGGGGAACTGGCCCATCGGCTGCATCTCTTTGTTGCCGCGGACGTAGGCGTGACCCGTGTGCAGGCCGGTCATGAGGCAGCATCGGGACGGGGCGCAGACCGTGCTGCCGGCGTAGTGATCGGTGAACCGCATCCCCTCGGCGGCCATCTGGTCGAGATTGGGCGTCTGGATCTGGGTCTGGCCGTAGCAGCCGAGCTCGCCATAACCGAGGTCGTCCGCAAGGATGATGATGATGTTCGGCTTGCTCGGCGCGGCGCCGCCGGACGCTTCTTCAGATTCCCCGGCGGGCACGTTCTTAACGAACCGGGCGCACCCGGCGAAACCCGTCACGGCTGCGCCGCCAGCCGCCAATTTCAGAAACTCGCGTCGCGTTGGGTTTCGGGCCATCTGAACATGCCTCCCGTGGAAACGGGCGGACATCTCCATGTCCCGCCCCTTGCCGTTCGATTTCCATCGCGCTGCCT
>JBDKUU010000421.1:0-14266 GCA_039679525.1 Phycisphaerales bacterium
TTTCGTGTCGACTGCCGCATACGGGCCAAGCATCCTGCGGCCGCCAGCTTCGCCAGGAGTCTCCCGTACGAGCAGCCCTGCACAAAGGGAAGGCATCCGAGGGTGGGCCCATAGCTCTCCTGTTCGACTCCATTGAAGCGATGCGGCTGCCAACCGGTCAGGCCGTCGTCGGCGATCGTGTCCCAGCAAGGCTTGTCCAGATGCGAGAACTGTTTGACAAATTGCTCGTCATCGCTGAAGAAGGCGGCGGGAATCTCTCGATCCAGAAATTGTCGCTCGGGCAGTCCCTTGTGAACGTCGTGAAGAAAGACGCATGCCGGCCGTCCCGTGCGCAGCAACAGGAGCGCCAGACGAACGGCGCGAAACGACTTGGGGCCGTCGATGACGACCACGTCGCCGGGTTGCACCAGCGCCGGCAACAGGACCTGAGCGTCTCCATACAGCATGGCCACGTTGGGCAGTCCTCCCAGACGAGACTCCGCAATCGGGACATCCGAGGAGTCCGGATCGCGTTCGACGCTGACCACCTTGAATTGGGGCAGGCACGCGCCCAGAACATAGGTGCTCTGCCCCCGGGCACGGCCGGATTCCAGCACCTGTTTCGGCTTCAGCGAGGACGCGGCCGCGACCACGAGCAACAACTCGCTGAACAACATTCCCTTCTCCTGGTACGGGATGTTGCGAATCCGCTCCTGGTAGTCAGCCGCGATGGCGCCGGCGTCCGCGAGGACACGGGAGAAAGATATCTGCGAGCAGCGCGATGTCATACAAGCCCTATGGTCTTCCACTCAATCACTCAGGACGTCCCGTCCCTGCCGGGACTGCATAAACGGGCCTCTCGATGAGGTCCTCGGTCGCTTCGCGCATCGAGAGTACATCCACGTGCGTCGCAAGTCGTCCCCGCCGTGGCGATCGCACGTCCGCAGTCCCGCGCCCGTGGCATCGGCCCTTACCGGCTTGATGTGAATATAGACGCCCGGGCGATTCTCTGTCAACAGTTTTGAGGTGGGCCCGGGAGCCGGCGGGGCCGGCCGTTGCCGATGGACACCGGCTATCCGTTCCTCACGTCCCGCAGGAAGCGGCCCATGTCCCGCTTCTGGCGATAGCTGCGCACCCAGGCAAACCGGCTGGTGTGCATGCCGTCGAGATCCGTCAGCACGATGGTGCCTCCGTCGCACAGGATATTGCTGTGCTTGAGATCGCCGTGAGTGATGCCGTGGCGGGCCAGACGGCTCAGCGTGCGTACGACCTCGTCGATCAAATGCTGTTTCCGATCCGCCGCCACGGCCCGATCGCGGAGGATTCCATGCAGTCCCCGTCCGGCGACGAACTCCGTGATGAAGTAGGAGCTGCGCAGAAGCGGGCCTTGACGCCTGTCGATGTAGGCCAACGGCCGGGGGGTCGGAATGTCCAGAAGGGACAGGCGATTGGCGTTCAACCAGCTTCGCTGCGCTCGCGAGCCCTTGAGGGTGTGCCGCAGCGCGTGGAGCAGTCCTTTGCGGTTGTATCGTTTGATCACGACTTCGACGTCGCCCAGCGTCACGTGCGAGACGAAGGAGGTTCTGCCGTCCTTGAGGATTCGGCCCTGCATCATGATCTCGTCCAGCCGGGGCGCGATCTCGTCGAAATGTACGGCTTCCGACAGCTTCCGGTCGGCCAGGCCTCGCCAGGGACCGGATCGGATTGCTTGATGCCGGCGATTGGTGCGGAGGAATTTCCGGAGCCCCTGCTCGAGGGCTTTGTCGCGATGACGACGGTGCGCCGTTCGGAGTTGCTCGATGTCCTCCGGCCCGACGGACCACGAGCGGGCCCGGGCGTACTCCCGGAAGACGGATTCGATCGCGGCGACGTCTCTCTCCGGCAGGATGGCCACCCACTGGGCGACCCGCCGGATCGACCGCTTGCGTCCGATCGGCCCGCGGCTGAAACGCATCATGGCGGGGTCGAGAGCGAACACCTCCCGGCCGCGGATCATGAAGTTCCCCAGATGCATGTCTTTCTGAATGACGCCCCGATCGTGCTGCTCAGCCAACTCTCTGGCGACCGTCGACAGGATTTGGATCTTTTTCTCGTCTGTGTCGGCCGTCTTCCACAATTCGGCCGTGGTCACGGCCCCGTCGAGCCACGCGGTCGCGACGATCCAGCCGGCAGGACTGTAGCCGAGGAACAGGGGCCTGGGGGAGTTGATCTGCCGGGCTTCCAATCGCTTCAGACCCCGCCACTCCCGCAACGCGTGATACAGGGCCTTGCCGAACTTGGTGAACACCTTCAGCACGATCCGCCGCTCTCCCCAGGTCGCGTCGTAGACCGTGCGGGTCTTCCCGAGAGTTCGAAGCACGGCGCGGCAGACGACTTCCTCGCATCCGCCTCGCGGCGACCAGGTCCTGACCTTCAGTGTGAAAGGGGGCTCGTTCATGTCGTTGCGATTCGCTCAGGCTGTTCTTCGGAAGCCCGGACTCCGACGACGGCGACGCCCAACTGATTGGCCAGATCCAGGGTCTGGGCCTTGTCGAGAATGAGGGTCTTTCCCGCTTCGATCGCCAGGCAGCGTCCGCCGCCGGCGGCCAGGTCCCGGATCGTATCGGGCCCCACACAAGGCACGTCGAACCGCATGTCCTGCCTGGGCTTGGCGGTCTTGATCAGAGTCCAGCCGCCGGCCTTGCAGTGCTGTCCGGCCCGTCGGACCATCTCGGCCGTGCCTTCGATGGCCTCGACTGCGATGACCTCCCGTTCCTTGACGGCGATGGCCTGGCCGATATCGAGCTCGCCAAGCTTCTTGGCCCGCGGCCAGCCGAACTCGATGTCGTGCTCGACCTGCGACGGAGGCTTGCACCGTGTCATGACGCCCGGCTCCGCGAGAGAATCTTCGCAGTACATGGTTGAGTTCTCCAGAACGACGCCGCCGGTGGCCAGCTCGTCAGCCAGCGCCGACAGCAGGATGTCCGTTTGTATGCTCTTGCCCCGCAGTCGCCAATAGTAGATCCGAAAGGCCCGCCAGTCCGGCAGATACTGCAGGATCCGCCACGGGGTGAACAGATGCGACTTGGTCACGCGGCCGACCATGATGGCCCGGGTGACGCCGTGCCGGCGAAGCTTTCGCAGCCAACTGCCCGGGCGGGCGATCGCCACCGAGTAGAACGTGTCGACCTCGTCGGCGAGCGGCTCATCGACATACCCCGCGAAACCGACGCACACCACGCGCAACCCATGTCGGCGGGCCCCCGCGGCGACCAGGAAGGGGAGTCTGCCGCCTCCGGCGATCAAGCCGACCGCATCCCGTCCACCGACCGTTGGGTTGCATCCCTGCGCGTTCACTCGACATCCTGTGGCTCGGCCGAGTCGGCGGGCCGGACTTGGGATTCCTCAGTGCGGCCCTGCCCGTCGGCGACTCCGTTGACGGCGGCGGCCAGCTTCTCCAACTGATTCTGCAGGCTGCGGATGTCCTGTCGCATCTGAGGCAGATATGGGATCATGGCATAGGCCCGCCTGGCATGGCTGACATCGATGGCGGGGGCCCCGGCCACGGTCTCGCCGTCGGGGATGCTGTTGATGACGCCCGCCTGGGCTCCGATGGTGACGTGGTTGCCGATCTTGATGTGGCCGACGACGCCCACCTGGCCACCGAGCGTGCAGTGGTGCCCCAGCGTCGCCGAGCCGGCGATGCCCACCTGCGCGACGATCAGGCTGTGGGGACCCACCCGGGCTCCGTGCCCGATGGTCACCAGATCGCCCAGCTTGCTGCCCTGGCCGACGATGGTTTCGCCGAGCGTGCCTCGCTCGACGCTGGACGAAGCGCCGATCTCCACGTCGTCCTCGATGACCACGGTGCCGATCTGCGGGATCTTGTGATGGACCCCGTCGTGGGTGGCGAATCCGAACCCGTCGACTCCGACGGTCGCGTTGGCGTGAATGATGACGCGGCTGCCCACCCGGCAGTTCTCATAGATGACCACGTTTGCGTCGATGATCGTTCCGTCGCCGATCTGCGTGCCCTCGCCGATGTACGCGCAGGGGTAGATGACGCACCCATTGCCGATTCGAACGTTGTCCGCGACCGTCACGAAGTCGTGAATGTGGCAGTCCGCTCCGATCGCCGCGCTGGGGGCGATGTTGGCCCGCGGGCTGACGCCGACCGCCTTGTGCCGGCGGTGGCCGTGCAGGAGCACGAGGACTTGGGTAAAGGCGAAATAGGGGTCCTTCGCCACCAGCAGGGGCACTCGGACGCCGGGCATCTCCCGGCCGACGATGACTGCTCCCGCCTCGGTGGTCTCCAGTTGCCGCTCGTACTTGCGGTTGGCCAGAAAGGCGATGTCGCCCCGGCCGGCCTCGCTCAGGGTCGCGGCCGAGCGGATGACCGTGTCCGGATCGCCGCACACGCGCCCGCCCACGTGTTCGGCGATCTCACGCAACGTTCGTTCTTGAGTGGAATTGCTCATTCAATCCATCTGCCACAGGTGTCGTCATTTCGGTACACGTCAAGCCCGTCATCATATACGCATCGGGCGGACAGTCAATCGGATTGCGGAGACGCCGCAGAGTTGCGCGATGCCCGCCCTGACGCGGTCGTCAGAAGGCCAGGTTGTCGAGCACGTTCTTCTGCAGTTCCGGCGACGTCTTTTCTGCGAAGCCGTCGGCCGGGCCCTGGACCACCGTGACCCGCGGGCCCAGCGGTTGATAAACCGCCGGATCGGTCGGGCCGAACAGAACGATTGTCCGCAGGCCCATCCCTGCGGCCAGATGCGACACGCCGCTGTCGTTGCCGACGAAGGCGTCGGCGCAACTGAGCAGGCCCACCACCTGCGGCAAAGACAGATGCGCGACGCAGCGGGTCACGCCGTGAATGTGCACCTTCTCCGAGGGACGCAGCCGCTCGACCTCGGCGGGTCCGAGCAGAAACAACACCTCGATGTCGGGACCTCGCAGGGTCCTGGCGACGTTGAGGAAGTTCTCCAGGTGCCAGCATTTCTTCTGCCCGCCGCTGCCGGGCTGGATGACGACCAGCCGCTTGGACAGATCGATCCCCACCTGCTCGAGCAACTCGACTCCCAGGTCGCGGTCCGGCTGGCCGACCCGGATCTGGACGCCCTTGCGGTCCACCTTGGCCTTCTCCAGAGGCAGCCCGCCCTGGCGGACGAAGTGCTCGGCATAGATCTCGGTGATATGCTGGCCGGCGCCCTGCGGAGGTTTGAGCGGCAGGGTGACCACGTCTGCGCTGTGGCTGCAATTCGTCGTGAAGATCAGGTTCTGCTCGAAGTCGCTCCCGGGCTCGCCGAGGAACGTGATGATCCAGGAGTAGCCGGAGAACAGGTGAATCAGCGGGTCGTGGTCCACCAGGTCGAATCGGCCGGGCTCCACGAACAGCCTGTGCCGGTCGACCGAGTCGATGGACCGGACGCCGTCCACGCAGCTTCGCCCGGGCAGGATGCCCACGTACTCGGCGTGACCGATCAGGTCGACTCCGCCGAGATCGAAGGCCTCTTTGACCAGCTTCACCAGGGGCAAAGTCAGAATGCAGTCGCCCAACGCGCCGGGTTGAAGGATCACGGCCCGATGCGCTTCCCGGGCCGATTGGGCGCCTCTGGCTTCCAGCAAACTCAGAATGTCGTCCTCAGCCTGCATCGCGTCCGATTATATCGTTTCGCCGCCGCGGCCTCAATGGGCAATCCACGCAGGGCGGCCTCACCGGGATCCCGGGGCGACGTCGTCGTACGTGCCGTCGGCGCCCGCCATGCGGAACTCATCCTGGTAGAGGACTCGCCGGGTCACGCCGTCGCGGCCTTTCTTCCGGTCGGCCCAGCCTTTGTACAGGCCCATCTTGAAGAAGGGGCCCGCGGCGTCATTGAAAGCGTTGGGGCCGTCCTGGTCGACCGCGGGCCTGCCGTCCTTCCAGATCTTCAGAAAACCGTCGGGGCCGTACGACCATTTGACGTGCACCACCCAGTCCGTCCAGACGCCCGTCCGATACGCGCCGAGGTCATATGTGTGGACCCCGCCGTACTCGCGTTTTCCGCTTTCAAAGGTGTTCCGCTTGGCGTCCCAGCGGCTCACCCAACTCCACCGGCCGTCGGTCGTGAACAGGGCCAGCGCCGGGTTTCGCCACTTCTCGCCGAGATCCGAGTCCGGCACGCCTTGCCATTGGGCGACGATCTCCCAAATGGAGTCGGGGACGTAATCCTCCGATAGCAGAATGCTCAAGCCGTACCAATACTCCTTGCCGAGCTCGGTCGGCGGGCCCTGGACCTCCGTTCGGTTGGGGAACTCGTCCTTATTCCTGTCGAGCGTGGTCTTCATCGCCCCGGTCCCGGCCCGGGCATGATCCCGGACGATCTCCGGACGATTGCCCGAAATGCGCCAGCCGCTGAAGTCCCGGTCGTCGAAAGTGCTCTTGAACAGCAGGGCCCGCTCGTTCCGGGGCGGGGTGAGCCGGAGGAGCCGCAGGGCGATATCGTCGACGTACTCCGGCGGCTGGAGCGTTCGGACGCCGCCCTCGTGCTGGAACGGCTCGGCCTTGTCCGTCCGGCCGGTCTTGGTGTTCACCCATTCGGCCCCGTACTGGCCCGGCGGCAAGTCCAGGGCAAGCTCCGTCAGTCCGCCGCCGTTGACGTAGACGGCGTAGGCCTGCCCGGGCTCGGCGAGGACGCGGGCGGTGATCTCCTTGGGCAGGGCGGTCTTGATTATCGAGTCGTCGGGCTTCATCCGGACGAAGTCGAACTTGTGGATGAACTCTTTGAGAATCTGGAGCTGGCTCTGGAGCTCGTGCCCGCCGCCGCCGGGGGCGTTGATCGCGGCGCTGCCGTCCTCGTGGCCGACGGCGTAGGAGTAGTCGAGATTGCTGTAGACGGCCCCGCCGGCGATGATGAAATCCCAGCCCTCCAGTCGATACGGCTTGACCCTGTCGTCGCCGGAGAATCCCGTCTCGTCGTCCGCGATCACTTTGTTGAGCCCATAGTTCTGCGCCACAGTCACCGGCGGCTTGGCGTAATGAAAATTGAAGATCGACACGCGGGGGTTGGGGTTCTCGATCTTCTTGGCGTTGTTGGCGATGTTCTGGGCGATCAGGTGCTTGTGTTCGAAGCCCGCTTCGGCCGCGGCGATCGTCTCGGCGATGTGGGCCTGCCAGTCTTCGGTCACGCCGCCGAAATAGGGCTCGTTGCAGATCTCGTAATAGAGGTTGTCATAGTCCTTCATGGCCTCGACAATGTGGCGGACCATCGCGTCCTGAACCGCCAGCAGGTCTGGGTGCTTGAGCGTGTAGACCTCGGTCCGCGGCATCGTGCCGACGCCGTTGACGTTGTTGCGGGCGTTCATCGGGCTGATGTCCCACATCGCGTCTTCGTAGAACGGGCAAAAGAGCACCAACTCGACCACGATTCCCCGCTTGCCCGCCTCGGCGACGAAGTCCGTGAGCCTCTCAAAATAGGCTTTGTCCCAGCGGGTCAGGTCGAATTTGTCGCCGCCCCCGGCGTAGCCGCCTTGCTCGCCGCGGGCCCAGGGGCACAGCAGGTCGCCCGCGGCCGGGGCCAGGGTGTTCCTTTCGATGTTGAAGTTGCCCGCCGCTTCGCAGTAGGCCCCGCTGAAGGTGCGAGTCAGATTGAAGCCGTACGATTGCAGGGTGGCGAGGTATCGCTTGTAATCGAACGCTCGATTGAGCACAGCCCCATAGTGCTCGCCGGACGTGACCAGGATCGTCGGTTTGTCCCGCCAGAGGAAATAGTGCGGGTTCTGAGGGTGCAGGGCGATCGGAACGGCCGCGGCCGCCCGGCTATGTGTCCCCGTAAAGAGCACGATCGCCATCCCTGCAAGCAACAGCCTCCATCGATTCCCCAAACGCCATTCGAACATGCCGGACCCTTTCCATCTGCGTAGACTCAAATCGTGCTTGTGCCTGTCGGCTCATTGTATCCGTGCTCCGGTCGGCGGGCCAATGAAACGCCGATGAACATCTCGTTTGCTTTTCCGCCGGCGCGTGCCTACAATACCGCTTCGGATTCGTGGACCGTCGCCGACGCGACGACGAATAGAACTCGTAGATCATTGTTCTAGGGGAGAAGAAGATGCACAAGATGCTCGCCGTATGCGGGCTGGACTGCGGCGCGTGTCCGGCCCAGATCGCCCACAAGACCGACGACCAGGCCCTGCGCGTCAAGACCGCCGCCGAATGGTCCAAGCAGTTCGGCATCGAGCTCACACCTGAGGCGGTCAATTGCGTGGGCTGCCTGAAGCCGGATGGCGTTCACATCGGCCATTGCAGCGAGTGCGAGATTCGCAAGTGCGGCTTGTCCCACCGGGTCAAGAACTGCGCCCTGTGCGGCGATTACCCGTGCGACACGATCGGCAAGTTCATCGCCAACGTCCCCCCGGCCAAAGCCAATCTGGAAGAAGCTCATCAAACGTGGCGGAAGTGACGAATGCGCTCGTAGTGTGCCCGTCAGGGCATATCCTCCTTTGAGCCCGTGAAGAGAAAGAAAGATAACGCCTCACGGCGTCACTACGAACAAGTCGACGCTTGACTTGTCGCGTCCGCCGCTGGAGAATGAAGCCAACCAGGGCGGTTCAGAGAAACTGTGCCAAGCCGGGTGAACCTCGCATAGGGAAGGGATTGAGCATGAAGTGGACAAGTGCGAAGATCGGCGTGTTGATGATTTCGGCGGTGATGTCCATGTCGAGTCTGCTGATGGGCCAGGATCGCGAGAACAGACCCTGGGTGGTATACCGCGGCGGCGAGGGGCCGGGGCAGGGCAAGAACATCGTCTTCGTCACGGGCGACGAAGAGTACCGTTCGGAGGAATCGATGCCCATGCTGGCCAAGATTCTCGCGACCCGCCATGGCTTCCGATGCACAGTCCTGTTCGCCATCAACAAAGACAGCGGCGAGATCGATTCGCTCACCCTGGACAACATCCCCGGCCTGCGGACTCTCGAACGGGCGGACCTGATGGTCCTGTTCACCCGCTTCCGCGAGCTGCCGGACGAGCAGATGAAGTACATCATGGACTACACCAACTCGGGCAAGCCGATCATCGCCCTGCGGACGGCCACGCACCCATTCTTCTACCAGAAGAACAAGGAGAACCCCTACGCGAAGTGGAGCTGGAACAACCCGGGCGCGGGGACCGGCGCCGAACCGGCCTTCAAGGGCGGCTACGGCCGGCAGGTCCTCGGCGAGACCTGGGTCAGCCACTACGGCGACCACCAGAAAGAGAGCACGCTCGCCTATCCCGCCGAAGGCATGGAAGGCAGCCCGATCCTCAAGGGCGCGGACAAGATCTGGGGCCCGTCGGACGTCTACGGCCTGACGACGCTCAACGGCGACTGCAAGCCGGTCCTCATGGGCCAGCCGCTGCTTGGCATGAACCCGACAGATGCCCCCAACACGAACAAGAAGCCGCTCCCGGTCGCCTGGACCAAGACCTACACAGGCGAGTCCGGCAAGCCGGCCAAGATCTTCACGACGACAATGGGTCACGCCGGCGACCTGAAAGACGAGAACTTCCGCCGGGTCCTGGTCAACGCCTGCTATTGGGCCGTCGGCCTGGAAGACCAGATCCCCGCCAAAGCGGATGTCACCATCCTCGGCGACTACAACCCCAACAACATAGGCTTCGGCGGCTTCAAGAAGGGCCTAAAACCCGCAGACCACCGGCTCCCGCGGAATTGATGGTGGATGATTGTCGATTGATGATTGCCGGGGGGGCCGCCCCCGATCCCCCGGCATCTTTCGTGTTGGGCCAGTGGCATGGCAAGTGAGACAGATGATGTCTGCATTTGTAGGGTGGGTTCTCAACCCACGCGTTCATTCTGGCCGCGTTAGCCTGCTATCCGTAGCGCTTCCTGTGCCTCGACGGGCAATTCCACGAGGATGAAATAGGACGCCGGATACAGGTAATCCTCGCCAGACTCATCGATCACGCGGAAATAGCCCTCTTTTTCCGCGTCCTCATCCGGAACTACGATATAGATCTTTCGCTTCTCAAGGTCTTCGCTGTCCTTGTTCTCGACGCACAACGCGAATCGGCTATCTGCATGTGGCTGTATCATGGCTCAATCCAGGAATCTTTTGATCTTCATTTTCTTTCGGCCGACGCCATGAGCTTCGTACCAGTGGAGTTCAGCAACACGGATGTCGCCTCGCTCAACGCGCACTTGGGCGACGCCTTTGAGCTTTCGCCATCGGCCAGGTCCGAACTGGTTCCTGAGCCGCATGATGTCGTCGATGTTGCCGCCCACGGCAATCACCTCGACATCGGTTATTTCTCCGATTATCTCAAAGTACATCGGACGTACCCCGGAGAATGGCCCTGACCTTGCCTATGGCTTTGATTGTACCCTTTGAGGAGCTCGGGTTCAACGTTCTTTCCCCTCGCCGGTTCTGTGTTCTGCCATGGGAAGCAAGAGCTATCTCACCGGCGGGATCGCACCAGGGTTTCCGCAACGGCCCAGGCTTATCGCTGTCATTGAACACTTCGTACCGTTTGGGAGACGCGCAGCTCTGCCCCTCTTCTGCCCTCGGAATCTACTCGTTACCATTGGCGTCCGGGGGTCTGCGCCTCTGTACACCTTGGTCGTAGATGCTTCTATCTCTTGATAGTCTCCCGCAACGGACAAGCTTGTCCTTGACGCGGTCTAGAGAGAGGCCGAGCATGCGTGCAATTTGCTCAATGCGGAACCCTTCGTCGAAGAGTGTGGCTGCGAGTGTCTCGATTCTCTGGCTCTCTCTTTCCATATTGTCAAGTGGATGACCTCTGTTTTGTGAGGGCTGCATCTTCCAGTCGTCGAGGTGGATTTGGTTCCACGTCTGAGAGTATGTGATTTGTCGATTTGGCTTTCCCGTTCCCCAATCGTAACCAAGCAGCGTCGCGACTATCTCAAGGAGTTGACCGAGCATCTCGATAAGGTTCTCACCTTTGCTGCTGAGCCGTTTCGCAAGTCGATCAAATGACTCCAGTTAGATCGACGTGGAAAGCAAAAAACGGTCGTCTGCACCATCGACTTCTCGCAGCCTCCTTCGAATGGCGTGCGACCCCGCGAGTACTGCTTTTCGTACATGACGGTGATTACGGAACAATCCGGCACTGCTGTGCCATTTCCTGTCCCCATAATACTCTCGCAAGGCATGTTCGAGTTCAGGGCAATAATGGAACACTTCGTTCTCGCCGCCAATCCATTTGCGTTTTTTCACGTCAGGATACCTTCAGAAACAGTCGTTCTATGGTTGTTGGGAATGGACTCCGTCTAGTTGCCTCCCATCGCGATCTGGCTGGGAGGAAAGGTCGAATACGAGTCGCTCACGATCCCGTTCTTCCTGATCCTGAAATCGACTCAGCAGGGTGTCGAGGTCGTCATTGCAGTCCGTGAAGACCCTCTGCCTCGCGAATCGTACCTCTTCGACAATCGGGTCTTTCATCATGATTCGAATCCTCCAAACGCCAGTCACTATAGAGCAACTCCACGGAAGAGGCAAGCTCACAGACCGACGAACAGGGCCGATTCACGCCAGAGATTCGTCAGTATCTGATGGCCTAACCGCCGCTGTGGGGACCAGGGCCGCTGGAGTGATGAAGTGAGGGGCGGAGCCTATCGCGGGAGATCGCGTTCCGTCAGGGCCCGGGCTCGGCCTTGCGATGCAGTTCGTTCGCCATCAGGTTCATGCTGTCTTTGAGCCTCTGAACGTAGTCGTCCTCCGACATCTCCATGACCTGCAGGGCGTCGCGGAGCTTGGCCCTGACGAATCCGCACGTGGTTTCGATGTCGTTGAGCATCATGCGTGCGTTCTGGATGTCGGCGGCGAGGACGTCGATGACCACGCCCATGGACTCACCGTGGGGATTGGGGACCGCCAATTCGAGGATCCGATCGCTCTCCACGACGTCGAAGCTCAGGTCGGGTACCTCGTAGATGATCGCGGCGGCCTGGCCCAGTTTCAGGAAATAGGCCTTCATCGAGAGGATCAGTTCGTCGGCCGCGGGAAACAGGTCGTCCAACACGGCTTTGCGTTTCTTGAAGCCGATCTCCGAGTAGCCTTCCAGCCCATGGTACTGGATCTTCAATCTGTACCGATTGAGATCGATCATAGGTCCCCAGGCCTGTACTGTGTTCAATATCCGATCGCGCAGCCGTCCTTGCGAGGGTCGGAGCCGCCGAAGTATCGCAAGGGAGAATCCTGTCGCCAGATGCCCTGGTAGCCGCCCCAGGCGCCTGTGTTCGGGCGGACTCGGTGGCCCATGAAGGCCAGTCTCAACTTCACCTCGTCGGCGATGCCTTTCTCGAAGCCTACTGTGCCGCCGTTGAGCATCTTGGTGCCTGTGGGCTCGGAGCTCTCGGCGTGCTCGATTCTTGGCTGCTCGCCTGCCTGCTGCGGGGACATGCCGAAGTCGAGGAGGTTCATCAGGATTTGCACGTGGCCTTGGGGCTGGAAGCCGCCGCCCATGACGCCGAAAGAAAGGACCGGCCGGCCCGCCTTCGTGACGAACGCCGGGATGATCGTGTGGAAGGGACGCTTGTGCGGCTTGAGGCAATTGAGGTGCCCGGCGTCCAGGGCGAAGAGCTTGCCTCGGTTCTGCAGGCAGAAGCCCAGGCCGTCCGGGACGAAGCCGGAGCCCCAGCCGTAGTAGACGCTTTGGATCAGCGAGACCATGTTGCCCTCGCCGTCTGCGGCCGTGAGGTAGATCGTGTCGGAGCGGCCCTGGAGCCGGCCGGGCTCGACCTGCTGGGCGGCCCGCGTCGGATCGATCAGCTTGACCCGCTGGGCCGCGTATTCCTTCGAGATCAACTGCCGCACGGGCACGTCGGCGCAGTCCATATCCGCGTAATAGCAGGCTCGGTCCTCGAACGCCAGCTTCTTGGCCTCGATGAAGAGGTGCAGGTGCTCGGCGGAATTCGGCCTCAGCGAGCCGATGTCGAAGTGTTCGAGCAGGTTGAGCATCTGCAGGGCGGCGATGCCCTGGCCGTTCGGTGGAAGCTCCCAGACGTCGTAGCCGCGGTAGCTCGTGCTGACCGGCTCGATCCAGTCGGCCTTGTGCTCGCGGAAGTCCCGCATCGAGAACCGTCCGCCCACGGCCTGCGAGAACCTCACAATCCTCTCGGCGATCTCGCCCTCATAGAACGCCTTGGGGCCCTCGCGGGAAAGCGTCTCGAAGCACGCCGCGAGGTCCGGATTGCGGAAGATCGTGCCGGTGTACACGGGCTTCCCGTCGGGCATATAGGTCTTGGCCAGGCCGGACTCTTTCAATGAGTCGAAAGTCCAGTCCTTGGCGATGATCGGCGAGACGGGGAAGCCCTCCTTCGCGTAGTGAATCGCGGGTTCCAGGAGGTTCGCGAAGGCGAGCTTGCCGAACCGCTCGTGCAACGCGGCCCACCCGCTGACGCAGCCGGGGACGCTCCAGGCCAGAGGGCTGTAGGTCGGGATCTCCGTCAGGCCCATGCCGAGGGCCTGCTGAAGGCTCCAGTCGTAAGGGGATCGGCCGCTGGCGTTGAGGCCGAAGAGCTTCTGCTCTTTCTCGTTCCAGACGATGGCGAAGAGGTCGCCGCCGGGCCCGCACATCATGGGTTCGACCAGGCTGAGCATCGCGCTGGCCGCGACCGCGGCGTCGACGGCGGTGCCGCCGGACTTGAGCATGTCGATGCCCGCCATGCTCGCAAGAGGCTGGCTGGCGCACACCATGCCGTGGCGGGAGATGACCGTCGAGCGATTCTGATTTCGGCCCGTCAGGAGATCGCGATGGGCAGGCGGGCTTCCGGGCTCGGCGGACGAGCCCCAGCACGCATCGAGAGGGACAAGGGCCGACGCCCCGATGCCGCCGAGAAGCTGGAGAAACGCTCGCCGGTCCATGGTTCACCCCTGTACTGGTTCTGGCGGGCCTTGTGTCGGCGGCTCGGGAGGTTTCGGCGGCTCCGGGGGCGGCAGTTTGACTTCCGATGTCCCGGCTCGCTGTTGCTGCGGGTAGTCGATTGCGAACTTGGCCCGAACCCTTTCAAGCATCTCCGCCTTCTTCTCGATCCGCCAGACCAGCAGCGTCAGCGGCGGCCGGGATTTGTCTTTGAACGTGATGCTGATCCGCCCGAATCCAAGCAGGCGTTCGAGGAAGTCGGCGGTGTCGACCTTCGTGTTATAGTCTTCCCGGCCGATCTGCTCGCCGGCCTCGGCGGGGCCGACCTGGACGTTGAGGAAGTTCGGCGTGATCGCGACGTAGTAGAACAGCCCTTGCAGCCAGGAGATAGCGATCGTCAGCAGGCCGAAAATCGCGATGAGCAGGTAGCCCGTGCCGCT
>JBDKUU010000422.1:0-8496 GCA_039679525.1 Phycisphaerales bacterium
CTCGCTTTGTCTGGACCTGGGCGTATCTGCCCGTGGCGATATTCCTGCTGGTCGCCGTGCTTCAGTTGACCCCTCTGCCGGCATCCATCGTCCGCACCGTGTCGCCTCACACGGCGTCTCTCAAGACCGAGCTGCTGAGCGACCTGCCTGATTCTCACAATCTGCTGTCTTCCATGACGCTGACTTTCTATCCTCGTGCGACGCGTCACGACCTGCGGCTGGCTCTGGCCGTGGCGGTCGTCTTCGTGGTGGTGGCGAACTTCTACCGCAGCCCGGCGAGAATCAAGCGGCTCCTGGCCGCCGTGACTGTCATCGGCGGCGGGATCGCCTTGCTCGCTCTGGCCCAGGATCTTGCGGGCAACGGGAAGATCTTCTGGTCCGTGCCGACCTATACGGAGGCCGCCAACAGCGGCCCGTTCATCAATCACAGCCACTATGGCCAGTTCATGAATCTCTCCATCGGGGCGGCCCTGGCGCTTCTGCTGATGCGTCTGCACGAGTCCTTCGCGGGCCGGGCCGTCACGCCGGCTCGAATCGCCGATTACTTCGCCTCCTCCCAAGCCCGCACGACCAAGCTCCTGCTGGCCACGATCGTGCTCGCTGTCGCGACCGTTTTCGTCAGTCTGACGCGGGGCGGGATGATCAGCATGCTGATCGCGGCGGCCTTTGCAACACTGATGCTCTCCCGGCGACGGTCCCTGCAGGGGCGGAGCTGGATCATGGTGCTGCTCGCTCTCGGAGCCTTTGACTGCGTCCTGTATGCCGGTTTCGACGAGGTCTATGACCGTCTCGCCACCCTCCAGGAGATCAATCAGGTCGAAGGCGGCCGCTGGCAGATCGTCAAAGACATCGCGCTGGCCTGGACGAGATTCCCGATCTTCGGAGTCGGGCTGGGCACGCACGAGGTCGTCTACCCGATGTTCGACCGTTCGACGATCGCGGCTTTGGCGATGCATGCCGAGAACGAATATGCCCAGGCCGCCGAGGAGACCGGCGCCGTCGGCCTGCTGGCCCTGGCCTGCTTCGGCGTCCTCGTTTGGCGCAGCTACGCCCGTTCGACAGCCGCCAGCTCCGTTCCCATCCGCTCGGCGGCATACGGCCTGGGCTTCGGCCTTATGGCGATCCTGATCCACAGCCTGAGCGACTTCGGCCAGCACCTGCCGGCGAACGGAATGCTTTCCGCCGTCTCGTGCGGACTGCTGATCGCTCTGACACGACTGGCGAGGACGAGAAACGCCGAGTCCATTCCGCAACGGACAAGGTCGCTCATTCCCCTGCGAGCCGCAATGCTGGCGCTGGTGATCGGGGTCTCCGCATGGTCGATACACGGGGCCAACGGCGCACGGGTCGCCGAGTCGCACTGGAACAAGGTCCTCGCGGCCCAGCCTCACATCGAAGCGATGCAGTGGCGTCTGACGAAGGAGGCCCGCGACTACCTGTTCACGCACGCCGTCGCCGCAATGGAGGCCGAACCCGACAACGTCCAGTATCGCCACTGGTTCAACGCCTACAAGTGGTCGTCTCTTGTCCCGGACGCGGATCCGAACACCGGCGTGATGGATGCCGAGATCCTGCCTCAAGTCCGGGAAATCGTGGAAGGCCTTCACGCCGCTCGACCTCTGTGTCCGACATTCGGAGCGACCTACTGCCTGGCCGGAGAGATCGAGAGGTTCGTCCTGATGGACCCCGACGGCGCGGCGCACATCCGCACAGGATACCGGCTCGCGCCCTGCGATTCGACGGCATGCTTCGCCGCCGCCCGATGCGACGCCGAGGAGGGCCGGCAGGACGAGGCCTTCGGCAAGCTGCTTCGGGCCGTGCAGCTCAACGACCGCATGTTCCCCCAGGCGGTGGCGATATGCGTCACCGGACTGCGACGGCCCGACCTGGCGGTGACGCTCGCGGCGGACAATCCCCGCCAATTGGCGTACGTCAGCAACGCCCTCGCGGCCTCCGGCACAAGCGTATCGACGTCCTGCGTCGAGCCGGACTCCCGCGTCACGGCCGGCACGGATGACGTGGCCGCCCAGGCCGAGACAAAGGCGTTCGAACAACTGAAGCGACAATGCGAGAGATCCGACGCCCCCGCCGCCGCACACGCCTCCCTGGCGAGCTACTACCGCCGCCGAGGAGACACAGATGCAGCCATCCAGCAGTACCGGCGGGCCCTTATGAAGGACTACGACCGGGTGGACTGGCATTACGCGATGGCGCAATCCCTGGCCGACGCCGGCGACGTCGAAGGGGCGCTGCGCGAGGCCGGCATCTGTCTGCGGCTGCGTTCGGATCACGCAGGCGCAAAGCGGCTGATCGGCCAGTTGGCCGTGCGTCCGAGGACGACCGGTCAGCCGCTGTCCCGCGGCAACTGACGTCCCGCCCCAAGAGCCGGGGCGATTGCGGCGTGGGATGGCGACTCGGCGTCGCCGGCCACGAGAGCGTGTGACTGCTCGCCGACGGGGACGGAGTCCATTCGGACGAGGCGCGACGAAAGTCAATCATGAATCACGGAACGCTATCGGCAAGTCAACGATGATCGCTTATTTGTGCATATATCTCGGCTCGCTCGTGCTGGCCACGCTGACCACGCCTGTGGTCATCGCGGTGGCTCGGCGGACCGGCGCGGTAGACCGGCCGGGAGTCCGAACCGTACACGAACGGCCCACTCCCAGAATCGGAGGCGTCGCCATCTTCCTCTCGGCGATCGTCCTGATCGGCTCGGTGATCTTCCTGAACAACAGCATCGGAGAGGCCTTCCGGGACTCTCATCCGCAGATCCTGGCCATCCTGGCCGCCGCAACCGCCATCTTCGCGATCGGTTTGGTGGACGATCTGCGAGGCCTGCCGGCCCGTGCGAAGCTCCTGGCCGAGCTGGCCGGAGCCGTTGGGCTGTGTCTGGCGGGCGTGCGAATCTCCGAGATCCAGGTGACGGGCGACTGGACCGTGTCCCTGGGCGCCTGGGGATACGTGGTGACCCTCCTGTGGATCGTGGGGATCACGAACGCGGTCAACCTCAGCGACGGGCTTGACGGCCTAGCCGCCGGAGTGTCCGCGGTCGCCTGCGGCGTGATCGCGATCTTCGCAGCGTTCAGCGGCAACACGGTCATGGTCGTCTTCATGCTGGCCCTGTTGGGCGGCCTGTGCGGGTTCCTCGTCTTCAATTTCAACCCGGCCAAGATCTTCATGGGCGACTGCGGGAGCCTGTTCGTCGGGTTCACCATCGCCGCCGCCAGCGTGATGTGCATGACGAAGTCCGCCGCGATCGTCGGTCTGGCCCTGCCGTCGCTGGCTCTCGGAATCCCGATCTTCGACACCCTGTGCGCCATGTTGCGGCGGTTCCTGGCGCGACGATCCCTGTTCGCCCCGGACCGCAGCCACTTTCATCACCGGCTTCTCGATCTCGGACTGACTCAGCGTCACGCGGTGATCGCGATCTACCTGGCCACCCTGCTGGCGACCGGAATGGGCATGTTCATGATGATCAGCAGAGACGGCACGGCCCTGGTGATCTTCGCGTGCGTGCTGCTGCTGATCGCGCTGCTCTTCCAGGGAATCGGCGAGATTCGCCTGGGCGAAACCGTGGCGCGCCTGCAGGCCAAGTACGCGGATTCCCGCGATCATCGGAACGAACAGCGGACGTTTGAATACCTTCAATTGCGGTTCGGGCAGGCCCAGGGCTTCAGCCAGTGGTGGAACGCGATCTGCGAGGCGGCGGACAGCATGAGCTTCGCCTCGGTCAGTCTGAAGACCACCTACGCCGACGGCCGCAGGGACGAGGAGATCTGGCGGGCGAACCGCGTCCGGCCGGACCTTCCCCGCATCATCACGATGACGATTCCCATGGATCACGGCGGCGATGTATCCCGACAGTTCGAGATCGCCGTTTGCACCAATGGCTCGATCGAGGCCGCCAGCCGCAGGGCGACCCTCTTCGGCCGTCTCCTCGATGAGTACAACCCTCAACCTGTGGCGGCGCGACAAGCATGAAGAAAATCTCTCTTATTTTCGGGACGAGGCCGGAAGCGATCAAACTGTGCCCGCTGGCGCTGGAACTCAGGGAACATCCGGAGTTTCAGACGCACGTTTGCGTCACCGGTCAGCATCGGCAGATGCTGGACCAGGTGCTCGGAGTTTTCGGAGTCACGCCGGACGCGGACCTGAATCTCATGCAGCCCGATCAGACGCTGGCCGGGTTGACCGCGCGGGCCGTCACCGCGATAGACGCCTATCTCGCGGAACACGCGCCGGACATCGTGATCGTGCAGGGAGACACGACGACATCGTTCTGCGGCGCCCTCGCGGCGTTCTACCGGCGGATTCGCGTCGCGCACGTCGAGGCGGGGCTGCGGACGTGGAACAAAGCCTCTCCCTTCCCGGAGGAGATCAACCGCGTCATGACGAGTCGGATCGCGGACGTGCACTTCGCGCCGACCCCCTGGTCGAAAGACAATCTCGTCAGAGAGGGAATCCCCGAGGAGCGGGTCTTCGTGACGGGCAACACCGTGATCGACGCGCTGCACATCGCGATCGAGGCGGTCCGCAGACACCCGCCGGAGATTCGAGGAATCCCGGCGGAGCTGTTCTCGGGGGACGCTCGCCCCATGGTTCTGATCACGGGCCATCGGCGGGAGAATTTCGGGAGAGGGTTTCGCAGCCTCTGCGAGGCAATCGGGGATCTTGCCCTGCGTTTCCCCGACACGGCGTTCGTCTATCCCGTGCACCTGAACCCGAACGTGAGAAAGCCTGTCTTCGACGTATTGGCGGGGCGGGCCAACATCCATCTGATCGAACCTCTCGACTACCTGTCGTTCGTCGCCCTGATGGAGCGGAGCACTCTGGTCCTCACGGACTCCGGCGGCGTCCAGGAGGAAGCGCCGGGCCTTGGCAAACCCGGTCTCGTCCTGAGAGACACGACGGAGAGGCCCGAGGCCGTACGCACGGGCCTGGTGACGCTCACCGGAACCGACAGAGAGGCGGTCGTCCGCAACGCGTCGCTGCTTCTGAGAGGCCGGCAGGGCCGTGAACCGATCGGTCCGGACGCCAATCCCTACGGCGACGGCAGAGCGTGCGAGAGGATCGTTTCGATACTTGCGAATTGATATGCCCACAACCACCGCCATAGACATCCTCGTGGCCTGCTTCCCGTCGAGGCTCAGAGGCAGCCTGACCAGACTCGCGGGCTCCGACGTCGGTCGCCGTCTGGCGCACGGCGCCCTCTGGTCGATTGCCGGAGCGGTGGTTTCGAGGGGATTGATGCTGACCGCCATGGTCCTCGTCGCTCGAATGCTGGGCAGGACCGGGTACGGCGAGTTCGGCATGGTTCGCTCGACGGTCGACATGTTCGTCGCTTTCGCGGGATTCGGGCTGGGGCTGACCGCGACGAAACACGTCGCCGAGTTCCGGCGAAGCGATCCCCAACGGGCCGGTCGCATCATCGGCCTCTCCTGGCTGGTGACCGCGGCCACCGGCGGCGCGATGGCTTTGAGTCTCTTCATTCTGGCTCCCTGGCTGGCCGAGCACACCCTGCGCGCCCCCCATCTGGCGAGCGTCCTGCGAATCGGCGCCGTGATTCTCTTCGTCAACACCGCCAACAGCGCTCAGATCGGAGTGCTCTCCGGCTTCGAGGCCTTCCGCGCCACGGCGGTCATCAATCTCCTGGCCGGAGTGGTCTCTTTCGCGGCCCTCATCGGCGGGGCCTACTTTGGCGGTCTCGCGGGAGCCGTGTGGGCCTTGGCGTTCAGTCTCGCCGTCAACTGGTTCTTGAACCATCTGGCCCTGCGGTCGGCGGCTCGACAGCATCAGGTCCCGCTGTCGTTCGCCGAATGCACGCGAGAGATGGCCGTCCTCTGGAGGTTCAGCCTGCCGGCTGTGTTGGCGGGCGTCATGGTCGGACCCGTCCGATGGGTCTGCAACGCGTTGCTCGCCCGCCAGCCGCACGGATACGACGAGATCGGCCTGCTCAGCGCGGCCCTCGTCTTTCAGCAGATCGTGCTCAGCGCGAACGAAATGCTGAACGCCCCGCTGTTGTCTGTCATCTCCAGCACCGGAACACGCATGTCGGAGCGATTGGGCGCCGTGAACATCCTCTCGTCGTGGATTCCGGGCGCGGCGTTCGCCGTGGTCTTGTTGTGCTTCCCCGAGACGGCGCATGTGCTGTTCGGCGAGGATTTCAGCTCACGCCGGTTCACGACGACTCTGGCGATGGTCGTGTTCTGCACCGCCGTCATGGCGTTCAAAGCGGGGCTCGCCAGAGCGCTGGCCGCCAACAATCTCCTCTGGTGGGGGTTCTTCAGCAACTTGTTCTGGGCGGTCGTCCTGATCGGTTCCGCGACGTTCACCGTCCGATGGGGCGCGCCCGGCCTGGCGGCGGCCCTGGTCCTCGCATACATCGCCAATACGGTGATCCTGGCGCCTCTCTACTGTTCGAGGAATCTGATTCCCAGGGGCATGCTTCTGTCCCGGGATTCGGCCCTGATCTGGTTTGTCCTCGCGGCACTGATGTGCGTCAACTGCATGAACGTGTCGCTTCAAGTCAGAGCCATTCTCTTTGGACCCTCCGTGGCGCTGTGCGCCGTGGCCTTCATCCGATTGATGAAACCCTGCTTCGCTGAAAGACATGAGGAAAAAGAGACGCCGGAGATGAAACGGAAATGACCCAGCTATCCAGAACCATCGCGATCAAGGGCGGCTATGGCTATGGCAACTTCGGCGACGACGCGCTGATGGCTGCCGTGCACGAGGTCGCCACGAAACTCTGCCGGCCGGACGAAGCGGGTTATCTCTGCCAGGATTCCGCATACACCCGTAAGCTTACGCCGAACGCCTCGATCCTCAAGGTTCGAGATGCGGATCGACTGAGCGTCCGAATGCTCCTGTTCGGCGGAGGGACTCAATTCTATTCGTTCGCTCGCGAGAATGCCGCGGAACGAGGTTTCACGGATCGAGCGATTCGCCTTCTCCGGCAGCCTGGCGCGCTGCCTCTCAAGATCGCCCGTCGGTTTGTCCGAACCCATCCGAAGGAACTCCCCGACGAGGCGGACAGCATCGCCGCGTTGGGCGTGGGAGTCGGCCCGTTCGTACCCGGGTCCGTCGCGGAGACTCGCGCGAAGGACTTGTTCTCGCACATGACATTCATCTCCGTTCGGGACGCCAGGAGCTACGAAATGTGCCGGCAATGGGGAGCGACGAACCTGCATCATCACACGGATCTGTGCTTCTGGCCGGGATTTCACGCCGCGCATGTGCCGCAGGTCGAGCCGGCCGCGGCAGCGTCCATCAAGCGAGTTGGACTTGTCGTGCGAGACTGGCCTCACGACGCGAAGGGCGACTCCTACGGTCACAGTCTGCTTGAGGTTGCGGACGAACTGACCAAGGCCGGCAGGACCGTCGATTTCGTACTGTTCGCCGGACGACACGATCGCGTATGGCTGCAGAGGCTCAAGGCGACGCGATTCAAGGCGGTTCTCTGGACGCCCGAAAACGACACGATCCGGGACTTCGCGGCCAGGTTGAACTCATACGATCTGTTCATCACCGCCCGCTACCACGGGGCGGCCTTCGCCACACTGCTGGGAAAACCCTCGATCTGCATCGAGGTGGAGCCCAAACTCGCCCTGTTCGCCAAGGTCCTCGGTCCCGCGGGCCGCTGCTGGAAGCACCCGTTCGACGCGCTGCAGTGTCTTCGCCTGGTGCAGGAGATCGAGGCCGACATGCCTCGCGTCATCGCTCTCTTGTGGACCCTCCGGCAAATGCATAGCGACATCGCGACCCGGATGGTCGACGAGTTCCTGGCGTTCGCCCGTCCTCGACTGACGACACAACACGCATCGGGGGCGAAGCGATGAAGGTCGGAATTCTGTACTACAGTCTGCTCGACGCGACCGGCCGCAACCAGTGCATCGGCGGGGTCGAGACGTACATCCTGAACTTGGCCCGCGTCTGCCGCGACCTCGACTGGGACGTGACGGTCTTCCAGTACGGCGACACAGAGTTCTCCGTGCAGATGGACGCGTGCGCCGTGGCGGGCGTCCCCGTCCCGGGGCTCAGTCACGAGAAGAAGAAGGCCCGGCTGTTCGCCCTTGCCTGCGAGCGATTGGACCCGACCAGGGACATGATCGTATTCGGCGCCGACCATGTCAGCGTCCCCACGCGGACCCGGAGAGCCATCGCGATTCAGCACGGAATCGCGTGGGACCTGCCCCCGCGGCACCTGACGCGAAATCCGCTGTGCGCGTTCTCCTGGGGCCGGGCCCTCAAGAAGATCAAGGCCCGGCGGGATGCCATTCGACGCTTCGACAACTGCCGCAACCGCGTGTGCGTCGACTACAATTTCTTCAACTGGTATCGCACCATGACCCCCCACGAACCTGCGGGCAACATCTGGGTGATTCCCAATTGCGCGCCGGTTCTGTCGGCCGATGAAGCCGCGAAACGTCCCGATCCCCCCCTGCGAGTCCTGTTCGCCCGCCGCTTTGTGGAGTTCCGTGGAACGAGGCTCCT
>JBDKUU010000423.1:0-1540 GCA_039679525.1 Phycisphaerales bacterium
CCGGATAGAAACCCAGCGTGTAGGTCACCTGAGCGTCTTCGATGGCTTGTCGAAGCGCCTTACCCAAATCGTTGGTGTCCTTGAACATCACCCCACCTGTCCCGTCGGCCAGCATCTTCATGGCGTCGCGATTGTCGGGATGAAACGGAGACGGAGAAGTCGCGATCTGAAACCGCTGCATCTTACCTCGGCCCTCGGCGCCGTATCGATCCGTGCTGAACATTCCCCGGGCGTCCACCGGATAGATGGCCATGTTGGCATCACTGAATAGGCGCGTTGTACGCCGAACATCCTCCATGAAAGGCTCTTGCCGGGTAGTTGCATACCGGCCCGAGACGACCTGGAATCCCGGATAGATGGGAAAGCTGCCCGAAATCCAGACCAGGTTCTTGCGACCGGGCAACTTGGACAGATGATTGGCGATGGAATCCAACGTGGAAATCGTGCGCCGTACACGCACCGATTCGTGGTAGACCTTCTCGTTCTTCTGGGAGTTCTCCATGATCTGGTGCTTGTCGAGCATCTGGATGACACCCAAATCGATGTCTGCACCAAAAGCCTCGGTCACCTGTCCCTGGCTCAATCGCGCCAACACCTTCGCCAGATGGTCGCGGTCGTCGCTGAAATCGTGAATCACGCTGAGGCGCTGGCCCAGGGCGTAGATGGCGATCGGCTCGCTGGGACTCAGTTCTCCCAGAAAGCGCAGGATTTGATCCCGGGCAAAAACCTGATCGTTGGGTTCAGTATTAAGGCCGTCCACCAGCAGCACGGTCGCCGAAGTGGGCGCCTCGGACTGCACTTCGCCGCGGTTGGTGAACACGTTCTTCGGAGCCCGAGCCGCCTCCTGGTGGAAGGCCGCCGCGGAATTCATCGCAAAGAACGCAATCTTCTGCGGGTTGCCGCGATCGAAGACCTCGAATTCGCGGGCGGTGAGATCGGTTACCGGAGCGCCCTTGGAGCGGACGACCACGCTGACCGTTACCAGACGCGTGGTGACCCGGATCACGGGCTCAGGCGTTTGGGAAAGGAGAAGGAGCGGGAACAGGAACGAAAGAGTGATTCGCATGTGATGTTCTCCTGAACATAGTAGATTAGGCAGCCACCGCTGCAAGCAGCCTGGAAGGCAGGCGCGGACACGCGGACCATGCCCGCGCCTGACGGGGTTATTTCTTTAACCTGCTCAACGGGATGCGAACGGAACCGAGGACGCCGGTGGGCCTGTCCTGCACGATCACCCGAAGCTCGATGGCCTCCGGTTTGGGGCGCACTGTCTTGGCCAAGGCCAGCCAATTCGACTGACGCGTCGCGTACAGCCCGGCGGTCAGGTTCAAGTCGACTGTGTCTCGCGTCGTCTCCAGTTCCTTGCCTTGCGTGTCGCATTGCGACAAGTATACGTCTAGACCTCCCACCCAGCGGTCCTGCTTCTGTTCCAGGGTGAACGTCTCAGGATTGATCGACAGCGCAAGGTCCACGCTCCCGTCGTGCGCATCCGCGCGGGCGACAATCTCGATCGAGGAGGCATCCAGCGGACTCCACAGCG
>JBDKUU010000424.1:0-1990 GCA_039679525.1 Phycisphaerales bacterium
TTGGATGTGGAGTCACACGTGGAGTTCCTTGGCTTTGTCCAGAACATGGCCGATTTCTACTCGAAGGTCGACGTGGTCATGCTGACCTCCCTGCGGGAGGATTGTCCCATGACGATCCTCGAAGCCCTCGCGGCAGGCAGATTCGTCGTCGCCCCCGCCACTGGCGGCGTGCCTGAACTGCTCCGACCCCCCGTCGAAGGCGCGATCCTCGACGAGTCCAGCGACTTCTCGACAGTCGTTCGACGCCTGGAGAATCTCTCGCCGGGCTTCGATTCTCCGGCCAATCGGGAGTACGCCAGACAGTTCGACATCAGAAAATACGCACAAACAATTGTCTCTCTCTACGAAAAACTTGCCCGCGTCGACGCCACCGGGTCGCGGCTGTCGCAGGCGAGTGCAGGATGAGCACGAAATGAAAGCACTGTTGGTCGCCAACACGGACTGGTATCTCTACAACTTCAGACGCGCTCTGGCGCGCCGCCTGCAGCAGAGCGGTTATGACGTGACCCTCGTGTGCCCGCCGGGCCCATACGTCGACAGACTGCGGAACATGGGCTTCACATGCGAACTCTTCGACTTTCCCGTTGACAAGTTGTCCTTGCTTAAAGAACTCCGGGTTCTGCTCGGTCTGGTCCGGCTCTACAGACGCGAGAGGCCGGACATCGTCCATCACTTCACCATTCGATGCGTTCTGTACGGCTCCATCGCGGCCCGGATCGTCGGCCAAATCCCCACAGTCAATGCGTTGACCGGCGTGGGACATGTGTTCACCGATGCCGGACTGAGGGCGAGACTCTTCCGGCGGGCGGTGGGATTCCTGTATCGACACTTCCTGACCAACGGGAGGAGCCACGCCGTGTTCCAAAACAAGGACGACATGAAGCTCTTCGTGGAGGGCGCGATGGCGGATGCGGCGAGGTCGCACCTGATCCCAAGCTCCGGCGTCGATTGCTCCCTCTTTCGACGTCTCCGTGAACGGAACGTCCCGTCGGGGCACACCGCCAGCGTGCTGTTCGCGTCCCGCCTGATTCGCGAGAAGGGAGTCAACGAGTATCTCGAGGCCGCCAGGATGCTTCGCGCAAGAGGCGTCCCGGTCCGGTTCCTCCTCGCCGGCGACATCTACGAGCAGAATCCCTCTTCCCTGAGACACTCGGATCTCGAGGCAATCCGGCAGGAAGGACTGGTCGATGTCCTCGGGCACGTGGACGACATTCGAGCGGTCCTTGAGAGCACGGATGTTGTCGTGCTGCCTTCCTATCGAGAGGGATGCCCCCGAATCCTCGTGGAGGCGGCCGCGATGGGCCTGCCCATCGTGACGACCGACGTCCCCGGGTGCAGGGTGGTCGTGGAGCACGGCGTGAACGGCTTTCTCGTCCCGCCTCGCGACGCCGGCCCTCTGGCGAACGCGATCGAACGATTGGCTTGCGACGAGGGACTCAGACGCAGGTTCGGAGAAGCGGGAAGACAACGAGCGATCGACCATTTCGAGGAGAGCCTCGTCCTGGAGAACACGTTGGGAGTCTACGATCAACTGATGGAGTCGAATCCCAAGGCATCCTACGCCATGACACACGCACGCCTGTCGGGAGCCGACTGACGGCTTGGCATCGTCATGTCCCGGCGGCGCCGAAAGCCCCGGGTCCTTGCGATTCTTTCAGATATAGACACGTCCGGATTCGCCGCCTGACCTATGCGTCAGGCGGTTTCGTTTCCGGGTCTTGCGACTTCCCCCCATGGCCGCTGAACGGCCTTTCCGCCAGCCCCCTGCATCCCCTCTCGATGCGGGATGCTCCGTCAGGGTCTCGCCTATGCTCTTCGCGGCGCTCGCACATCCGTTCGACTTCAGTTCACCGACTCGCAGAACATCGATGCGTTCCAATCCTCCGCGAAACGCCCGACCGCCGTATGGAGACGGCTCTTGACCGTGCCGACGGGAATGTGCAGGATCTTGGCGATCTCCGCATAGGGGACCTTGTGGAAATAGCCCAGG
>JBDKUU010000425.1:0-5169 GCA_039679525.1 Phycisphaerales bacterium
GATCATGCGGGAATCGACTCGCCGCAGCCACATGCCGATGAGTTCGGAGAGCCGTACGTCGGCCCGGGAGAAATACGCCTGCAGCCATAGTCTCGCGAATTTCAGCACGATCAGACCGACGACGAGGATGATAATTCCGACCACCACGAGAATCCCCGTCGTGATCGGGTCGGCAACCTGCATCAATACGTGTGTTGTCTGCGACATCTGTCTTCCTTTCTCTATGCCTCGTCCATGACCCGTACGGTCACCCCAGTCCCCTCGACGCGAATGACCTTGACCCGATTGTCCTTCCGCAGATACCCTTTTTCGGCGACGCATTCAATCCTTCGCCCGTCGAATTCGCACATGCCGACCGGCCGCATCGTCGTCAACACCCGACCCTCGCGTCCGAGCAACTGCTGCAACTCGGGCGTATCGGCGATCGCGTCCCCGCGATCCCGCACCGGCGGAGCCAGGATGATCCGCTTGCCGAATCGCGTCTTCGGCAGCGTTCTGTACGCCATTATCAGCAGGGACGGAATCATCAGGATTGCGACGACGACGCCGATCCATCCGGCCGCCGGGCTGTGACGAAAGAAGATCGTGATGCCGCCGATTAAACAGGCCACCGCGGAGACCATCAAGAGTCCGAAACTCGGGATGAATACCTCCGCCACCAGCAGCACGGCGCAGGCCGCGTAGAGGAAAACTGCAAATAGGAGCCACCAATCCACGGGCGTTTCTTTCCTTCCGCAAGTTGCCGATATTCCCTTATCGCGGCTATCGCCAATCCGCTCTCACGCCGGGCCGCCGGATTCCGCACGTCTGACCACGACCCGACTGCCTTGCACCGCGATTATCGTTACCTTCGTGTCCTTGTCAAGGAACTCCCCGTCGGAGACGACGTCGACGATCGCCTCGCCGAACCGGGCCTTGCCCGCCGGCCGCAATCGCGTGACCGCCTCACCTACATCCTTTACGTGCGGTTGCCGGTCGGCGTTCTCCGGCGGGGCGGTCATGCTGACCTGCGAGCCCGCCCCCCTTCCGGGCACGGCCGGGGCCAGGATCAGCCCGCTCATGAACCGGAATCTCGGCAGATATCGCGAGAGGATCCATGCCAGCACGAGAAAGCCGATAAAACCCAGCCCCATGGCCAGCAGGCCGGACGACAACGAACTCCAATCCGTCGGCGTCTTGGGCCAGGGGAACTCGCCCGGCGCGTTGCGGATCAACATGCCGAAGAGCCCGACGAGGATCAGGGCGATCCCCAGAATCCCCGCGACCCCAAAACCGGGCAACACGAACAATTCGACCATCAGCAGGACGATTCCGACGAACAGAATCACGATCTCGACCCAGTTGGCCATACCGACGAGGTACTTGCTGCCGAGGATCAACGAAAAGCAGATGATCGCAACGATGCCCGGCAGGCCGAACCCCGGCGCACTGAATTCGATGTACACGCCCAATAGCGCGAGCATGACCAGAATTCCCATGACGGCGGGCGAATTGAGCCAACTGACCAGATGCTCCGACCAGCTCGGCTGCAGCACGATCGGCGGGCCGACGAATTGCACGCCATCGCGGTTCGCCAGAAAGGCCAACGCCTCGTTCACGTCGCTGACGACCGCCCGCGCGATGCCGTAGTCGTGGGCCTGCGAGGCGGTCAGCGTCAGGAGTTCGTCCTTGCCGTTGATCTCCTGAGCGCCCTTGACGTCGTACAGATTGGCGTCGGTAGGCAGGTTGCCGCCCTCGAAGAACTCATATTTGCCCGTCTGGAGATTTCGCACGCGATAGACTTCGATCTGGACGGTCACCATGGCCTTGAGCAACAGGACGGGATAGCCGTTGGCCTCGGCGGCCCTTTCGAAGATCGCGCGGATGAAACTCTCGGCCTTCTCCCGTTCGACTCCTTCGAGTTTCTCGCCCATCGTGATCGGGGCCGAATCGCCGATGGTCGTGTTCGTCTGCATGATGATGTCTTTGCACGAGACGCTGACCAGGGCCCCGGCGGAGATGGCCTCCTTGGCGACGTAGGCGACCGTGTGCGCACGCGGCCCGACGCTCTGGATCAGGTACTTGGCGATATCGTCGGCGGCGTCCACCCTGCCGCCGTAGGTGCTGATCTGGTAGATCAGGTACTGGGCCCCTTCCTGCAGAGCAGCCTCGGTGCGGCGTTTGATGGAGTAGAACAAGGCCGGATCGATCATGCCCCGGCAAGGGATGATCGCTGCTTTCGAGTCCCGCGGAGTCTTGGCGGATGCGTTCGGCTCAACCGCCAGAGCCTGGCTCGCCAGAACTCCCGCCAATACGCACAACATCGCAGCCGACGCCGATCGAAGTCTCTTTCTCATGGCTCGAATTCTATCGACGGCGTCCGCCGTTGGCAAGAACGGGAGAAATTCGGGCCTGTCACGAGGTCCAAAATTCTCCCCTCCGAACCCCCTTCCGAGGCTTTGAAGTATTACCCCAGGCGACGAAGGATGTCAATGCCCTGGCGGATCTTTTCGTCGGTCGTCGCGAAACTGATGCGGAAATGCGTGTCCCGCTCGCTGAAGACGTTGCCCGGGATTACGAGCAGATTGTTCTGAATCGCCCGCTTGACGAATTCGCTGCCGGTGCCGTTCGGGACTTTGACGAACGCGTAGAACGCCCCCTGCGGCTTGGCCAGTTCGAACTTGTCCTTCAGGCCGGCGTACAGCAGGTCCCGCTTGCGGACGTAGTCCTTGACGAGAGGCCGAACGTCGTAGTCCAGGGCCGCCACCGCCGCTTTCTGGAACGGCGTAGGGGCGCACACGAACGTGTACTGCTGAACCTTGAGCATCTCCTCGATCACGGGCTTCAGCGACGCCGGGGCTGCGACGTAGGCCAGACGCCAGCCGGTCATTGCGTAGCTTTTGCTGAAGCCCCGCATCAGGAGCACGTTCTCGTAGTACTTCGCGATGCTCGTGGCCGGGCCGTCGTAGCTGAACTGCTCGTAGATCTCGTCGGTGAGCACGAGCACGCCCTTCTTGGCCGCGACCTTGGCCAAAGCCTCGACCTCGGCCGGCGAGTACACGATTCCCGTCGGGTTGGCCGGCGAGTTCAGGATGATCAGCTTGGTCTTTGCGGTGATCGCATCGGCGATCTTGTCGACCGGCAGACGGAAGTCGGGATAGCTGTCGACGAAGACGCACTTGCCGCCCAGGAGATTGACCACGTGCTTATAGATCACGAAATAGGGATCGGGGATGATGACCTCGTCGCCCGGATTGATCAGAGCCAGGAACGCCAGGAGCAGGCCGCCGCTGACGCCGCTGGCGACCAGGACGGAGGGATTCTGCCAGCCGAACTCCGCCTTTATCTGGGCGGCGACCTTATCCATGAGGTCCTTCTCGCCGGCGGTCTGGGAGTAGCGGTTGAAGCCGGCCTCAATGGCCTTGATCGCCTCGCGTTTGAGCGGCTCGGGCACGTCGAAGTCCGGCTGACCGATCGAAAAGTTGACGGGGTCTTTCAAATCCCCCGCCAGGGCGAACACCTTGCGTATCCCGCTCGCATCGATCAGACTCATTCGATCCGCAACCAGCTTCTTCATGAGAGACTCACCATTCCACCGAATTTCAGAAAACACAAAAGGAGCACAGAATCCATGTGCTGCCTGCTATATGCTATCGGCGCGACAGGCGTTTACAAGCGAAAAATCCCCGTTGGCCCTATCGGGATGACAGCGAGTTGGTATAATGAAGGCGGCGTGGTTCCCGGCCGGTGAAACAAACCCGTCGGCCGGGGCGTATAGGGAGCCATTGGCTTCTCGTGACGGTAGTTGGGACCTGAGTTTTGGACGGAGTCTCTATGAACGAGCTTCTGCGGAATATGGCGTTTATCTCCATGCCCGGCGGGCCCGAGTGGGTGGTCATCCTGATCATCGGTCTGCTGGTTTTCGGCCGGAAGTTGCCTGAGGTGGCGCGCAACCTGGGCAAGAGCGTCAACGAGTTCAAAAAGGGCATGAAGGAGTTCCAGGAGAGCGCCAGCGACGTGGCCCGCGACGTCAATCAGGTCACCAGCGAAGTCGCCTCCGATGTGAAGAAGGCCGCCGGCGTGGACGACTCCAGCTATCAGGAGCCCAGCACAGCGACAGACTACAACACAGGGCATTACGATCCCTATGGGTCCCCTGCCTCTGAGACAACATCCTCCAGTTCAGCCGAGCCGGCACCCACTGCATCCGCCACCGATGTTGCGGGGACTTCTCCGATCCAGGAGACTGCGGCCAAGCAGAGTCAAACCGACTCCGCCGTCGAGCCCACCAGCCAGCCATCTTGAGTTGCGCGAAGGATCCGGCCCGCGGATTCGAGATTTCTCTCTCGTCCGATGGCCAGATCCTTCGGTTTCGCATCGAGATGACGATCGCCGTCACAGCGGCCTGACGGGCACGCAGATGTCGACGATGCACTTGCCTTCGGGATGCGTCTTCGGATCGTTCAGGTAGATCTCGAAGCACGGCCGGTCGTCGCACTGGTAGCCGCTCTGAGGCAGCCAGCCGCCCATGACGCCGCCCCATGCCTCCTCAAACTCCGGCGACGAGAGCTCGAATCGCCCAACCGCATACTTGCCGGCGGGAATGATGTTCTTGCCCACCTCGCCGTCGACAGGCGTATCCTTCGGCACGGTCATCGCGACGTCGACGCGAAGCCTCTCGTCTTCGGTGACGTCCGGATCGTCATAGTAGACGCAGAGGAACTTCGTCTGCGGCGGGCGGATCAGTCCCCGCGGCCCGGCCCATCCGCACAGCTTGCCGAACAGCCGCTGGAACAGGGCCGGATGTCCTTTGTACGCCCCGATGTGCCGCACGTACACGATGGGCATCTCGGGCAGCTCTTTGACCTCGATTTTGACCTCACGCTTGTTGCTCATAACGTACCTCCATAATTGGTTGCCGTTTGTGAGGTCTATCGTATAAGAAAACGGGCCAAAGTCTTTCCACGCCTTGCCATCCGGCTCGCTCAGGCTGCTATTCGTTTTGCCGATCTTGCTCTGGACCGCCCCGCCGGTCTTGCGATACTCGCTGGCGCTGACGCCGAACGCGTCTTTGAATGCCCGGGCGAACGCCGCCGAGCCGGAGAATCCGCAGTCGAATGCGATCTCCGTCACCGGTTTGGCGGGGTTGCCGATCAGAAATCCCGCGGCCTTTTCCACGCGTCGCCGCTG
>JBDKUU010000426.1:0-9086 GCA_039679525.1 Phycisphaerales bacterium
GACGGCGTTGACCGTCAGGTTGTACGTGGTCCCGCCGCCGACGGCGGCGAAATTCGCGGTCACGGTCTTGCTCCCGTTCATGGTGAGCGTGACGGGATTGGTCGTGCCCGAGGCATCGCCGGACCAGCCGGTGAAGGTGTAGCCGGCGTTCGGCGTCGCCTGGAGACTCACCGTCGTGCCCGATGCATAGCTGGCCTGATTGGGGCTCCTGGCGACCGTGCCGTTGACGGCGTTGACCGTCAGAGTGTATGCGGCCGGCGTGCCGTCGATGGGAGCGAAGTCCGCGTTGATCGTCTTGTTGCCGTTCATCACGATCGACGTCGACGTGCTCTTGGAGGTGATGTCGCCGGACCAGCCGGTGAAGGCATAGCCCGCCTTGGCGGACGCCGTCAGAATCACCGTCGTGCCGGCGGCGTAACTCGTCCGGTCGGGGCTCCAGAAGGCCGTGCCGCCTTCGCCGACGTTGACGGTCAGCGTGTAGTTCTGCGTACCTTTGATGAAGTTCGCGGAGATCACCTTGCTCCTGTCCATGGTGACCGTCGCTACGGGGTTCGTGCCTGTCAAGTCGCCGGACCAACTGGAGAAGATGTACCCGACGAACGGGGTCGCCGTGAGGGTGACCACTTCGCCCGGCGCGTACGAGCTCTTGTTGGGGCTCTTGGTCACCGTGCCGTTTGCGTAGCCGATGGCCAGGGTGTACGCCGGAACCAGGGCTTCGAAGTTCGCGACGACGGACTTGCTGCTGTTCATCGTGAGCGTCGCCGGGTTGGTCGTGCCCGTCAGGGCGTCCGACCATCCGACGAACTTGTAGCCTGTGTCGGGCATGGCCTGCAGCGTAACAGTCTCGCCCGGCGTGTAGGTCGCCTTGTTCGGCGTCTTGACCACGCTGCCGTTGATCGAGGTGATGGCCAGGGCGTAACCGCCGCTGCTGGTGAAGAGCACCTTGGACTCGAACGGCTGAAGGGTAATGGATCCCGAGACCAGGTTGTTCTGGACGTCCCGGTACGACTGCGAGCCGAGGCTGAAACTCCGGGCGGTCTTCTGGGTGTTCACCAGGAGCATGTAGCTGCTCGGCGGGAAGCTGTTGCTCACCGCCACGTCCTTGCTGGCGACGTCGAAGCCGAGGGCCTTCCAGGCGTCCCAGCTTTGCCGGACGCCGCGGATGCGGACGATGATCGGGTTGCCGCCGCTCCAGACGAAATTGTTGTTGACGACGCTCGTGGAATAGTCGAGCCACGACTCTCTGTACAGGTCGATGTCGACCGGCCGGGACCAGACGATGATATTGTTGCGGAAGACGTTTCCGCACATGATCTTGTCCTGCGGCGGATGGGCCTCCGTGATGGTGGACAGCTCGGGGTACTTGCTGAAGTACTTGCGGCCATCCCAGCCATTGGCGCTGTTCTTGATGTCCTGGAGCTGGGTCCACATGGGATCGTACGTCGGATTGGTGCGGTCCCAGGCCTTGAAGGCCACGTTCCAGAGGCTGTGCGTCTCGACGAGGGTGTTGTTCTCGATGACGTTGTCGCGGCCGCTGTGGACGTTGATGGCGTCCCGGTAGCTGTCGACGATGGTGTTTCCGTAGATGTGCGTTCCGCTGGCGAAGTCATCGAGATAGATGCCCATCGTCACGCAGGGGTACTGGAAACCGCCGGTGTCGCGACCATAACCGCCGGAGCCGCGGAGGTAGTTGTAGCGGATGATGTTGCCCCGCTTGACCCAGCTTCCGCCGTAGCCGTAGATGGAGCCGGAATCCTGGGTCTCCCGGTTGATGTCGTGAATGTAATTGTACTCGACGGTGTTGTCGTTGCCTTTGACCTCGATGCCTGCACGCGGCAGATCGTAGATGTGGTTCCACGACGCCGTCGCTCCGACGCACAGGAGGCGCATGCCCATGCCGCGGGCCTTCAGGATGGCGCCGGTGTCATGGATCGTGTTGCCGGTAAAGAGGTAATTGCCGTTCATCAGCGGCTTGAACCAACTATCGTCGACGGCGGTGTAGATGCCCCAGGAGCCCGTGCTGTGGATGTTGCAGTTCTGGACGACGATGTTCTTGGAGAGCCAGACGCCGACGCCTTCCGATCCGCTGTTGAGAATCTCGCAGTCCTTGATGGAGATCGAGTCGGAGTAATGGAGAATGAAGCTCTCCTCATGGGCTTCGCCGACCTTCAGTCCGCGGAACTCGATGTACTTGGCGCTCTGGCAAAAGACGGTGTAGCTCACCCGGGGAATCGTGACCATGTCGCTGCTCGTCAGCGGGTGCTCGGGATAGAGGTACAGAGCCTGGTTGGCCTTGTCCCAATACCACTCGTTGGGCGCGTCGAGCGCTTCGAGAACGTTCTCGAAATAATATCGGTCACCGCTCACGATCGTGTAATCCGACGCCTTTGCGAGAGACACGGTGGAGGTCGCCGGATCGACGGCGCTGATCCCGAGGATGCAGTTGCCGTAGTTCGGCGTCGGAAAGACGTTGACTCTGCCGTTCTGGATATTCGTCCATCGAGAGGGATCGACCTCCGTGTTCACATACTTGAATCGAGTCGTCGAGGCTTTCGTGTCGGTCGCGACGTGCAGGAAGCTCCCTGCGTAGGGATCGACCGCGTTGAAGTCGGGCGCGATGTAGTTCGGGTACCGGGCCGGAATGAGCCTCCGATCGTTCATGAACAACTGGGAAACGTCCGTGACCCCCAGCGAGGCCAGATTGGCCTTCATGATGTTGCCCGAATACTTGACGAATTGGCCGGCGGGGACGGAGACACTGCCTTTGATCGAAGGAGTTTCTCCGGGCAGGGCGGCATACACGTTCGGAGCCCCGGGCCCGCCGGAATCGGCGGAGGTGAATTGCAGCGTTTCGGAGAGGAGGTACACGCCCTTTCGAATGTAGACCGTATTGCCCTGTGTTCCCCGGATCACCTCCATGGCCCGGGAGATCGTCTTGAACGGATGATCGATGGTTCCGGCATTCCTGTCGGAGGCGGGGCCGCCCACGCTGTCGGTGTCGACATAATACGTGGCCGCGCCGGCCGGCTCGGCAAGCAGGCCGAGCGACGGGAACGCCGCCAGAAGGGGAAATACGAGAGGAAGCCATCGACAACGTCGGCCCGCCGGCATAGATGAGGATTGGGTACGAATCACGATACTTTCCTTTCACCACATATGGAACCAGACAGAATCACACCGGCTCCCCTCTGGTGACCCAACGTAAGCACCCACGGTGACCAATTATCAGAAACCCCCAAGGAGCTATCTTATACCGGAGCGCTACTCGTCCAGGCAAGCCAAAAAGCACGAGAAAAGCCGAAAAAGTGCGGCAGACGGCCCAAAGGGGTCGAGGACGCCCCCGTCCATATCCGCGAGATTGCGGACTTTGCTGATTGAGCGGACGGGGCCGTCTGCTTACGATCCGGTCTTTCCACAGACCATGTAATTGTGCGACAGCGGAGAAGGATGGCGATATTCATGACAGCCAAAGGCGGAAAGCGACATGAGCGGAATGAGCAGGTCGGGCGGGGAATTTGCCGATTGAGGGTTCTCTGCCGGCGCTCTTACGATGTACGGCCTTGTGAGACAACTGCTGACTTGCAGACGGTGGAATGGGTAGAAACGTGACGAGCGGCTCCGGCCATGGAGAGTGCCGGAGCGGCAGATTCGGATCGAAGATCGTTGCGTGGGGATGAGAAGGCGATCGGGGGAATCAGACGAGAGGATGCGTGCTGCGATGGGGAGAAATGCGCATCTGGTACCAATCCGTCATGGGGCCGGGATCACGGATGGCGGAACGCCAAACGGATATTGCGACCAATAGCCGGCATTGCGGCCGGCAGATGGGGACTTGTGCGGTCATCCGGGCGGTATCGTGATTGGGCAGTCGCCGTTGTCCGCGCAACGGATGACGCTTGACTGATAGAACGAACGGCCACAAGGTCAAACGAAGTGGGGGATGACTGGCGTGACGCATGTAGGGACTAGACGTGTGTTCGGCGGAAGGCGTCGCAAACCGATTCGTGCGGGCCTGATGATCGTGCCGGCCCTGATTGCCGGTCTGGCGGGTTGCGGAGATCGGGTGCGCGCGCCGACCGAGGCGCAACTGGCCGCGTTCGAGAGGGCGGGAGTCATTGAATCCACGGTGGACATCGACCGGGTGCGCAAAGCGGAATTGTGCACGGGCCCCTATCGCGTCGTGCCCGGCGACGTGCTGGAATTCACGATGCCGAGCCTGCTGCAGGCCATCACCGCGAGCGAATTGCAGAACGCGCAGGCCCGGGATGAGAGGAACGACCGCCCCTACGTGTGCAGGGTCGGGGCCGAGGGAATGATCGTCTTGCCCGCCGTCGGCGAGCTGAAGGCGGCCGGCAAGTCCCTGGCGGAGATCGAGCAGGACGTCGCGAACGCGTACCGCCGTTTCGTCGTGCTTCGACCGTCGGTATTCGCTCGCGTTCTGGAATACCGAACGTCGAAGGTGTACATCGCGGGGGCGGTCCAGAAGCCCGGCGTCTACACCCTGCGATCGGACCAGATGACCCTCGTATCGTTGCTGACGGAGGCCGGCGGCATCTCCGAAGCGGGCGCCGCCGTCATTCGGGTTGTGAGATCGGAAGACCGGAGCCCTTCGGGCGAGGACCGCGGTCGGGATGATGCCGGCCAGGCGACTGCATCGCCGTCCGGCGGCAAGCGGGCGGCGGCCGTCGGCGCTCGCGAATCCGGCATCGTCCTGCCTGTCGTCGGCCTGAACACGCCGTTTCGCGACGTCGCCCTGGAGGAGGGGGACACCGTGGTTGCGGAGCAGATCCAGGTGCCGCTGTTCTCCGTTCTGGGCCTGGTGAATCATCCGGGGAATTTCCCGTATCCGCCGGCGGCGGAGTACAACCTCACCCAGGCGATCGCGTTCGCTGGAGGATTGGACGCCGTTGCGGATCCTCGCTATGTCACGATCTACCGTCTCGGCGGGGACGGCTCGATCGTCCGAGTCCCTCTGCAGCTTATCGAAAAGAACGAGTTCACGGATGCCTTGAGCACCACTATCCGGCCGGGCGACGTCGTGGCGGTCGAACACACTCCGCGCACTCGTATGAACACGGCGATCAACAACCTCCTGCGGATCAATACGGGCGTCTACGTGACCGGCAACGACATCTGGGGCCGCGATTGACGGCTCGGCAAGAGCCATAGGTCGGGTGAGTTATGGAAAATGCGATCGAGAGAACGTCCTTGAGCCAGACCGACGGACTCCCCGTGATTCAATCCTTGGAGAGTCTCTCCGGGAGCATGTTCGAGATCCTCTGGCGGCGCCGTTGGACGATTCTGGTGGTCAGTTTCGCGGCGTTGGCCGGAGGGGCGTTGTACCTGCATCAAGCGACGCCGTTGTACACGAGCACGTCGAGGATCTGCGTCGAACAGGCGGGGCCGCAGGTCTTCGAGAGAGACACCAGCGGCATGATCACTCGCTGGGACAACTACATCTACACGCAGGCCGAACGTCTCCAGTCGACGGAGATCCTCTCGGCGGCCCTGGCGGGTCCGGACATGGGCGATCTGCGAACGCTGGCGGATTCCAACAATCCGATCGGGGTCATTCGCAGAGGTCTGACGGTGAACGTGGGCAAGAAGGACGAGATCCTCAACGTGTCCTTCAAGTCCGTCTATCCGGACGAGGCGGCTCACATCGTCAACTCCATTGTCGACGCGTACATCACCGTCAATGAGAAGCACAAACGCAGCACGTTCGGCGAGGTGGTGCGCGTCCTGAGGGAGGAGAAGAGCAAACGCGGGGAAGAACTGGTCGGAAAACTCGCCAAGATGGTCGAGTTCCGCCGGCAGAATGAGGGCCTCGCCCTGGGTACAGACGGCGACACCAACATCATCGTGCAGAGACTGGGGCGGCTCTCCGCGGCGTTGACCGAGGCGCAATTGGTTACGGCGGAACGCGCCTCCTGGTACGAGGCCGCGAAGAAGATGTCCGACCGGCCGTCCGATTTTCAGCAGCTCATCCGCAGCTCGCAATGGATCTGGGGCCGGCCCGGCCCGGACACCGAGCAGACCGTCGCGGTCCGCAATGAACTGGCGCGCATGGAGAAAGACCGCGACAAGTCCCTCGAGCAGCTCAAGGCGGATCACCCCGCGGTTGTCGCGGTGGACGCGGAAATCGAACGGACGCGGCGCCGGCTTGACACGCTGGATGCCGAGTCCGCTCGGAGTCTCGTGGCGATCGCAGAGCAGGAGTACGTGATCGCCAAGGGGAAAGAGCAGGAGTTGGAGAAACGCTGCGAGCAACAGAGGCAGGAAGCCATTCAGTTGAACAACCAGCTCGCCCAGTACTCGATCTACGAGTCCGACTATGAGCAGACCAAACGGCTGTGCGACCTGCTGGACAATACGATCCAGAGGCTCGACGTCAGCACGGAAGTGGGCACGATGAACATCAGCATCCTGGAGACGGCGGAACCTTCTGCGAGGCCTTCGGAGCCTCAAATGGCCAAGACGATGGGGTTGTCCCTGTGCTTGGGCCTGTGCGGCGGCCTGGCCCTGTCGTTCGTTCGCGAATGGAGGGACCAGCGTCTGCGTTCGACTCAGGAGATCGCGGCGTTGCTCGATCTGCCGGTGCTGGGCGCGATTCCCGCGATGAGCTGGCCCCGGCAGACGCCGGCGATTCGGGGCCAGAAGGTGCGAATCAATCCGGATTCCAGGGAAGCCGAGGCGTTTCGCACCGTTCGCACCGCCATCTACTTCGGAGCCCCCAAAGAGGAGGCCCGAACGATCGTGGTGACGTCCCCCATGCCCGGCGAGGGCAAGAGCACGGTGATCGCCAACCTCGGAATCGCCATGGCCCAGGCGGGCCAGAAGGTGCTGGTTCTCGATGCCGACCTTCGCTCGCCCATGCAGCACAAGATCTTCACATTGGACCGGCAGGCCCGCGGACTTGGCTGGGTCCTGGCGGGCGAAATGGCCCTGGACGCCGCCGTCGAACACACCGGGTTGAAGAACCTGGACGTCCTGACGTGTGGCCCGGAAGTGTCGAACCCTGCCGAAGTCCTCAACAGCGAAGCGTTCTCCCGTCTGCTGGCGACCCTGGCTCCGCAGTATGACAGGGTCCTGATCGACTCGCCGCCGGTCATTGTTGTGGCCGATGCGCTGATCCTTGCGGCCCTGTGCGATGCCGCGGTTCTCGTGCTGCATGCGGGAATCTCGACTCGTCAAACGAGCGTCCAGGCCTATGAATCGCTGGCCAGCGTCGGCGCCAAGGTGCTGGGGGTCGTCGTCAACGATGTGCCGGCTCGCGGCCGCCACTGCGGACCCTACTACGCGTCACGAGGGCTCGGCCGACGGCGAAAGGGGGCCAGGATGAAAATCGCTGCGATTGAAGATGGATCTTCGGCGGGGATCCTCATTCCGCGTCTGGGGGACGCCGAGGGGGCGGCGCCCAGGTGATGAGGAGGGGCTGTTCCTCGCTCATCGCCGGCGTTCGCGAGAAAACCCCGGAAGATAGGGTGAAAGAACTGGACAGAGGCGAGATCATGAACGGGCGATTCATCTCATGGTTCGTGGAGCAGCCCGCGGCCGAGCGATTCGATCGGATCGTCGAGATCCTTCTCGCCGGGCTGCTGGCGTTCTCGCCTTTGGCGCTGGGCGTCGTCCACGCCTGGAGCGAGGAGGTCGTCGTCGTATTGTCGGCGGCAATCGGTCTGGTGTTTCTGCTGAAACTCGTCGTTCTGCGGTCCACGCCGTTCGTCTGGTCGTGGGCGTACGCTCCTGTGGCGATGTTCATTGCCTTGGCCGCGTTTCAGCTCATGCCGCTGCCGGCGTCCTGGACGAGCAGGATCTCTCCCTCCACGGTTGCCTTGAAGGCCGACCTGCTGGGCGACCTGCCGAACGCCCGGGAGGCTCTTTCGTCGGTGACGCTGAGCTTCTACTCGCATGCCACCCGACATGACCTTCGGCTGATTGTGGCGGTGGCCACGGTTCTAGTGGTTGTCGTCAACGTGTATCGCAGGCCGGAGCGGATCAAGCGTCTCCTCGGCGTCATTGCCGGCGTCGGGGGCGTCGTGGCTCTGTTGGCTCTGATCCAGGATGTTGCCGGCAACAGCAGCATCTATGGGTGCGTGCCGGCCGGCGACGGTACGTGTTCCGGCACGTTTCTCGATCACAATCATTTCGGCCACTTCATGAACCTGTCCATGGGGGCCGCTCTTGGGTTGTTGTGCGTGACCCTGCAGGAGGCCTTCACGGGTCGGTACGTGACGCCGGCGGGCGTGGCGGATTATCTGGCATCGCCGTCCGGCAGGCCGGTGATTGCGCTCGCCGCCATGATCGTCCTGGGAATCGCGACGGTGTTCCTGTCGCTGACTCGCGGAGGCATGATCAGCATGCTGATCGCGGCGGGCTTCACGACGCTCATGATGAGCTGGCGGCGATCGTTGAGGGGGCAGGGTTGGGTCATGGTCCTCCTGGCGACGAGCGCGTTCATCTGCATTCTCTATGTCGGGTTCGATCAGGTTCACCATCGGCTCGCCGCGTTGCGGGAGTTCGGAGACAAAGGGGGCGGACGCTGGCAGGTCGTCCACGATGTTGCGGAAGCATGGAGACGATTCCCGGTGTTCGGCGTCGGCTTGGGAACCCATGAGGTGATCTATCCTCTGTTCGATCCATCGGTATCCTCGCCGGCAGGCGTCGCAAAGAACGAGTACGCGCAGGTCGCCGAGGAAATGGGGGCGACGGGGCTGTTGAGCTGCGCCCTGCTGGGGGCGGCGGCGTGGGTGTCCTACGGCCGGAACGTCAGAAGCATCTCGACTCCGATTCGTTCGGCCGCGTATGGCTTGGGGTTCGGCGTGCTGGCGGTTCTGATCCACAGCGTCAGTGATTTCGGTCAACGCCTGCCGGCAAACGCCATGCTGTCCGCCGTCTGCGTGGCGTTGTTGATCGCCCTCGTTCCGGCGGGGACGAGGGACGTGAGCGGCGTCGGGAACGCGCGGGGCCGTGCAATCAGAGGGATCGTGCGTCTTGTGGCCCTCGTCCTGGCCGGGGGGGCCTGGTCGTGGGCCGTCGCGGGCGTCGACAGCGAGAGAAGGGCTCAGGCCAGTTGGAACGAGGCG